>SXSX01000245.1 GCA_005793295.1 Burkholderiales bacterium
GAGCGCAAGCGCCCGCGCAATCGCCACGCGCGGGCGCTCTCCGCCGGAGAGTTGGTGGGTGCGGCGTTGAAGTAAGTCCTGAAGCCCAAGCAGCGCAATCGCTTCGTCTAAAGAATTTCGGTTGAGCCCCTTTCCTTCGCGACGAACACCAAAACTAAGGTTGTTGTGAACGTTCAAGTGGTCAAAGAGACTGGACTCTTGAAAAACATAACCCAAAGGCCTGCGCCATGGGGGTAAGAAAACGCCGTTGGCCTGGTCTTGCCATACAGAATCACCAATCTGTACCCGAGCCGATGGGGCTTTTTCTAACCCGGCAACACATCGTAGCAAAGTGGTTTTTCCAGAGCCTGAAGCGCCATACAGTACGGTAATGCCTTGGGCCGGGAGGGTGAGATTCACGTCCAATGCGAAGTCTTGTCTCGCAAGTTTGAGCTGAATTTGAATATCGTTCATAGCCCGATGCGCATGTTGCGCTTTTGCAGTCGCCCAGCAGCGAGCAAAACGACAAACGAAAACACTAACATGCCGCCCGCAAGCCAATGGGCTTGGGCGTATTCCATGGCTTCCACATGGCCATAAATTTGGGTCGATACCACGCGGGTTTGTCCAGGGATGTTGCCCCCGAGCATCATCACCACACCAAATTCACCGACGGTATGGGCAAACGTCAAAATGGCCGCGGTCACAAAACCGGGTCGCGCCAAGGGAAGTGCGACGCTAAAAAACGCATCGATAGGCCGGGCGCGAAGGGTGGCGGCGACCTCCATCGGTCGCGTTCCGATAGTTTCAAATGCGTATTGCAAGGGTTGAACCGCAAAAGGCAGCGAATAAATCAACGACCCCAAAAGCAACCCGCCAAATGTAAAAGGCAAACTTCCCCAGCCGAGCCATTGGGTGAGTTGGCCAGCGGGTCCGTTTGGACCCAAAGCCACCAAAAGATAAAAGCCCAGGACAGTCGGCGGGAGCACCAAGGGCAGGGCGACGATGGCGTTGATCGGTGTGCGCCAATGCGATGTGGTTCGGGCCAACCACCACGCCATCGGGGTTGCCAAAACCAAGAGCAAAACCGTCGTCAGGCTGGCAAGTTGCAAAGTCAGCCAAACGGCGCTGAGATCATCGGAACTTAAGACCATACTTCTTTTAGAACCCGTAACCAAAAGAACGAATCACGGCACGCGCTTTTTCAGTTTTTAAGTAAGCCATAAGGGCCGTGGCGGCTTTATTGTCTTTGCCATTTTTCAAGATAACAGCGTCTTGTCTGAGCGCTTGGTATAAATGCGGCGGAACCAGCCAGGCGGAGCCTTCGGTGATGCGGTCGTTAGACATCACTTGTGACAAAGCTACAAAGCCCAATTGCGCGTTGCCTGATGCGATAAATTGGTAGGCTTGGCCAATGCTTTCGCCTTGAACCAATCGGGGCTGTAGCTTGGTGAGTAAGCTCAAGGCTTGGAGCGTCTCAATCGCTGCGGCGCCATACGGTGCCAATTTGGGGTCTGCTATGGCGAGGTGGGTAAAGCTGCCATTTCGAAGGACCTCTCCTTGAGCATCTACACCCCCGGCTTGTTTGCTCCACAAAACCAGTTTTCCAACGGCGTAGGTGATGCGGGTATGAGACGTGGTCCCGTTTTCTTTTTCAAGTCGAAGCGGTGTTTCGTCGTCGGCTGCAAGCAAAACGTGAAAGGGGGCACCATTTTTGATTTGTGCGTAAAACTTACCCGTTGATCCTACGGACAAGACAGCGGTGTGGCCTGTATCTTGGGCAAACAGGGCTGCGATTTTTTGCATGGGGGCAGCGAAGTTGGCTGCCACAGCCACGCTAACTTCATCTGCGTGGGCCGCTAGTGGGCCCAGTGCAAGAAGAAGGCAGCCCAGTATTTTTATATCAGTCTTTTTCGCCACCAAAGATACCAAGCAAAGCCAGGAGGCTTTGAAAGACATTGATGATGTCCAAGTAAAGGGCTAAGGTGGCAGAGATGTAATTGGTTTCACCGCCATCCAAAATTTGTTTGATGTCGTAGAGCATGTAGGCGCTAAAAATCCCGATCGCAGCCATAGAGAGCGCCATCATGCCGGCACTTGAACCTACAAACACATTAATGATACCGCCCACCATCAAAACAACAGCTCCGACAAACAACCATTTGCCCATGCCTGAGAGATCCCGCTTGATGACAGTTGCCAAGCTGGCCATGACAAAAAACACGCCAGCTGTTCCGGCGAAAGCGGTCATGATCAGGTCCGGCCCATTTTTAAACCCGAGGATGGCGCCGATCATGCGCGAAAGCATCAGGCCCATAAAGAAAGTAAAGCCAAGCAGCACGGGGACACCAGCTGCAGAATTCTTGGTTTTTTGAATGGCGTAAATAAAGCCAACCGCAATTGCCAAGAAAAGTACGATACCTAAGCCACCGCTGAAAATTTGTCCAATTCCGGTAGCTACGCCCATCCAAGCGCCCAGCACAGTTGGCACCATTGTCAGAGCTAAGAGCAGATAAGTATTACGCAATACTTTGTTGCGTTCTTGGGCGGAAATTCCGTAGCCAATGCCTTGCTCTAGTGTGTTTACGTTGTCGGTCATAGTCAAACTCCTTGAAAACCTAGGAAGTAGGTGCAGTAATTTTAGGCAGTTTCAAGGTAAATACCAAGCAAGAACATCGCATTGCCCCGATTATTTTCAGGGGTGTTGTTCGTAATTAAGCCTAAAACAAGCCATGTTGAGCAGGTATGCTCA
>SXSX01000246.1 GCA_005793295.1 Burkholderiales bacterium
ATGTGGCCAACAACACCAAATACCCTCTACCGTAGTCACCCAGCCAGCGGCTGCGAACACGATCCCAGCGCGCCAACGCGCCCACTCGCTCTAAGGCAACCACCGCCCCCGCACCAAGCGCAGCACCCACCGTATTCAAAATCCAATCTTCTTTAGAGGCCACCCGCTGCGGCAAGTAACTTTGTAGCCCCTCCATAACCAATGACAGCACGGCCCCCGCTAAAAGAGGAATCACGGTCGGATATTTATTGCGCGGGTTGCGCAAGATCGCCAAAGCAAGCAACGCCCCCAAAGGCGCATAGCCAATCACGTTAATCGCAACGTCAAAACCCGACCAATACCTCGGCAAAGGGGCGGTTATAAAAGACCAAGTGGGGATGCCTTGGTCGCGCCAATGGGCAAAGGGGTAAATGCTTGCGTAAATTACCAAGCCGGCATACATCCAAAACAGAGGCCAAGCTGCAGATTTACGCATGGCGGCCTGTGCTTAAAAGGGCTTAACCACCACCAGTACAACGACAGCGGTCAGCATCAGAACCGGGACCTCGTTGAACCATCTAAACCAAACATGGCTGCGGTGCATGGATTGGGACTCGAATTTTCGCAAGATCACCGAGCAGCTGTGGTGGTAGCCAATCACAAGAATCACTAACAGGAATTTGACATCCATCCACCCGATACCCGGCCCTCGCCCGATATCGTAAACCCACCACAACCACAAACCCAGGCCCAACGCAGGCAGCGAAAGCAAGGTCGTAAAACGCAAAAGCTTACGCGCCATTAGTAGCAAACGCGCGCGCTCCTCATGCGAGTGTGGCTCCACCATGGCCAAGTTCACAAAAATTCTTGGCAAGTAGAACAATCCCGCAAACCAGCTTGCGACGAAAATGATGTGAAAGGCTTTGATCCAGAGCATGGGCGCAGTGTAGCCGTGGCAAAAAGGCCAAAAAAAACCCCAGCATAGAGCTGGGGTGGTAAGCCTATTAGCTGTCACACGTCAAGGCCCCGCTCAGGGAGGAAAAGCGGGAGGCACCAGAGTACCCAAAAAAATTATAGCAGCGGTTTTAACAAAACTGTCAAATACAGTTAATTTATAGAAATCAGTAGAAAATTCAGTTTTTTCATACGCAGATAATCAGGCACAATTTTCCTATGATCTCCCCCGCACCCTTTCCCCTTGGCCGACCACGCCGTTTACGTCGTGACACCTTCACCCGCAACTTGGTGCGCGAAAACACGTTGACCGCGCATGACCTGATTTATCCGGTCTTTGTTGTTGAGGGTAAAAACCCAAGGGTACCTATCGCTTCAATGCCTGGCGTGATGCGTTTGAGTTTAGATCTGCTGCTTCCTGTGGCCGAAGCGTGCGCCAAATTAGAAATTCCTGTAATGGCGCTTTTTCCTGTGATTGATCAATCACTAAAAACCTACGGTGGTGAAGAAGCGCTCAACCCCGATGGGCTGATCCCCCGAGTTGTCCAAGCCTTAAAAAAAGAGTTTCCCGATTTAGGCATCATGACGGATGTCGCGCTTGATCCCTTTACCAACCACGGCCAAGACGGCCTGCCCGACACCAACCCCGACAACGCAGGCTACATCTTGAACGATGAGACCACCGCAGTGTTGGTGCAACAAGCACTCACCCAGGCCCGAGCAGGTGTTGATATCGTTGCCCCCAGCGACATGATGGACGGACGCATCGGGGCCATTCGCCAAGCGCTGGAAGCGGAAAACTTTGTACACACACGCATCATGGCCTACAGCGCTAAATACGCCAGCGCGTTTTACGGACCCTTTAGAGATGCCGTCGGCTCAGCCAGCAATTTAGGCAAGAGCAACAAAAAGGTCTATCAAATGGATCCTGCAAATTCAGACGAGGCTTTGCGCGAAGTGGCGATGGATTTGGCCGAAGGCGCAGACATGGTCATGGTCAAACCCGGCATGCCTTATTTAGACATCGTGCGCCGGGTCAAAGACGAATTCAAAGTCCCCACCTTTGCCTATCAAGTCTCGGGCGAGTACGCTATGCTGAAAGCCGCCGCACAAAACGGCTGGCTGGATCACGACGCGGTCATGATGGAAAGCCTGATGGCATTCAAGCGGGCAGGGGCTGATGGAGTTCTAACTTACTTTGCACTTGACGCAGCCCGGGCACTTCAAAAATAAGTTGGCTATCGGCAACGGTAAGAGCAACGCACTGGAAATATATGGACCTTAAACCGCTGGTGACTTTGCTAGCGATCGTCAATCCGCTGGCCATCATTCCTTTTTTTATTCACTACACGCAGCACTTCACTGAAGAGCAGCGACGCAATACCGTTCGCATCTCATCGATCAGTACCTTTGTCGTGATTGCCGTCAGCGCATTGCTCGGTCTTCATATTTTGGAATTTTTCGGTATTTCGCTGGCAAGCTTTCAAGTTGGAGGCGGCATGCTGCTTCTGATTAGCGCCATGAATATGCTTAACGCCCAGCCCGCTGAGGCAAAAACCACTACGCATGAACTCGAAGATGGCGCAGAGAAAGCCGCCATGGGCGCCAGCATTGCCGTAGTGCCACTGACGATCCCTTTGCTCACGGGGCCAGCCACCATGTCCACCGTCGTGATTTACGCTGAAAAAGCAAAAACCGTACTTCAACTCGGGACCTTGGTAGGGTACGGCGTCATCGTGGCCCTTGCGACAGCGCTTTGTTTTTCGATGGCGCAGCCCATTGCCCGCGCTTTAGGTAAAACAGGAATCAACGTCATGACCCGCCTGATGGGATTGATCTTGGCAGCCCTTGCAGTGGAAGTGATGTCCGACGGACTAACCAAACTCTTTCCAGTCTTGGGACACTAACGTCAGGCCATCAACTGCCCTTTTTCGGAGAACCATTTTTCATGTCTACCCACCCTGCTTTCACATCAAGCGCTGAGCTCAACATTACCTTGCAAGGGGAAGTGCTGTGGCTCACCATCACCCGCGAAGAACGTCGCAACGCAATGAGCCACGCTGTTTTGCACGGAATGACCCAAGCCATTGATGCGGCCCAATCCGAACGCACTATTCGCGCCATTGTGATCACTGGCGCAGGTGAGAAGGCCTTTTGTGCTGGCGCAGATTTGCAAAGTGCCCAGGCCTTTACCACCGACTACTCCGAGCCCCACGGCCACCTAGCCCAACTGCTTCGAGCTGCCAAAGCAAGCTGCGTTCCGCTGATTGCCCGAGTCAATGGCGCGTGCATGGCAGGCGGCATGGGTTTGCTTGTTGAGAAAAAAATTGATATTTTAGAGTTCTGGAGAAAAGCATTTTCATCTTCAGGTATTTCTTCAATGTTAATTGATGAGGCAATTCCTTTTATGAATGATC
>SXSX01000247.1 GCA_005793295.1 Burkholderiales bacterium
CCAACAAGTGCTTGGAGATGGTTCGGGTTTTGGCCAAATAAACGACCGTTCGCACAGCATGAAGCAGCGTCTGAAAATTGGGATCAGCGCATGTTTCATGTACCCCGATCCGACGCGCAATGCCTACGCGCCCAAGACCCTGCAGTACATCGAAGAGTCCATGACGCATTGGATCACCCGTGGGGGCGCCATCCCCGTAATGGTGCCCGCTTCCTTCACCGAGGACGCGGCACCCGGCGTTGGCATTGACGCGAACGATTACGCGCAATGGCTTGATGCCTTGGTTTTACATGGCGGCGCCGACGTTTGGCCTGGCAGCTACGGCGAAGAGCCACTGGATCCGCGCTGGTACGGCGACCGCCTGCGCGACTCGTATGAAATCGCTTTGGTTCGTGCCTTTGTTGCAGCAGGGAAACCTGTTTTTGGTGTCTGCCGAGGCTTGCAACTCATCAACGTGGCCTTTGGCGGCACCTTGTACCAAGACATTCCCACGCAACTTCCTCAATCAAAACTCCACCGCGACAGCGCCGTGTTTGACCACCATTTC
Organism: Burkholderiales bacterium; assembly: GCA_005793295.1. Lineage (GTDB taxonomy): Bacteria > Pseudomonadota > Gammaproteobacteria > Burkholderiales > Burkholderiaceae_C > Allorhodoferax. The sequence continues at coordinate 548 of SXSX01000247.1, forward strand.
CATAGCGTGGATGTTGTTGCTGGAACTCGCTTACATGCGCTACTTACCCAAACACACCACCCCAAAATCAATAGCATCCATCACCAGGGCATCAAAGACTTGGCGCCTGGCTTTGTGGTTGAGGCGCGCTGTCCTGAAGACGGCTTGATTGAAGCCATTCGACACACCGGTGGTGTTTATGTGGCCGCTGTTCAGTGGCACCCCGAGTACCATTCGCCAACGCTAGGTACGCTCGATGACAGCGCGATGCTGCAAGACTTTTTAACGGCGGCTGCCGCTGCCAAATAACCATAATTCGAAAGGGAAAATCATGCAAAACAAACCACCTTCTCCCAAACCTCTGCGCCCCTTGCCGGCATTTATTTTTGCCAGCCGCTGGTTACAACTGCCTTTGTACTTAGGCTTAATTGCGGCACAAGGTGTATACGTTTACCACTTCTGGGTCGAGTTGGTTCATCTCATAGAAGCGGCGTTTGGAAGCCAGGTTGCACTCCAATCGTTGGTGACCAGCATGGGCTACCAAGCCGATGCGCCTCTCACCGGTCTCAATGAAACGCTCATCATGCTGGTGGTCTTAGCGTTGATTGATGTGGTGATGATCTCTAACCTACTGATCATGGTGATTGTGGGTGGGTATGAGACCTTTGTTAGTCGAATGGACTTAGAGGGCCACCGCGACCAGCCCGAGTGGTTAGATCACGTCAATGCCTCTGTTTTGAAAGTCAAACTCGGTACAGCCATCATCGGTATTAGCTCTATACATTTGCTCAAAACCTTTATCAACGCCGCCAACTACGACACCAAAGTGTTGATGTTTCAGACCTTAATCCATATAACTTTCTTACTCAGCGCCCTGGCGATCGCGTACACCGACCGAATTTTAATTTCGACCCAGGTAATGAAAAAGTAAGTCTTACAACTTGTGAAAAATATTAGGGTTAACCCGTTATTTTCCAATGACGAAAAAGCATTGCATTTTTGTAGTCTAGGTTGGTAGAGTCGCCTTTTTTGACCCCGTTTAAAACCCTACTGTCATGTCAATTATTTACATCGTAACCAAAATCTACTATTGTTCACGTGGTTCTATTGGAAACCAATTAACTTTTAGGAGATACGTATGCAATTAAAAATGAATTGGCTTAAGTCAATTGCCAGCCCGGCCATCGCCTTAGGCTTGCTATTTGGTGTTAGCCAAGCATCAGCGAACGCGGGGGCTGTCCTCAAGCCTGAAGATTTTGTGGGAATATCTTTTTGGCTCATTTCAATGGCCCTCATTGCATCCACCGTATTCTTCTTCCTTGAGCGTGACCGTGTCTCAGCGAAGTGGAAGACATCATTGACCGTTTCCGGACTTGTCACATTGGTCGCTGCGGTTCACTATTTCTACATGCGTGAAGTCTGGGTATCAACCGGCTCAACACCGACCGTATTTAGATACATCGACTGGCTCATTACTGTGCCACTTTTGATGATCGAGTTTTACCTGATTCTGTCAGCTATCACCAAAGTCCCCGTTGGCGTGTTTTGGCGCCTCATGATCGGAACTTTAGTCATGTTGGTGGGTGGATACCTCGGTGAAGCTGGCTACATGGCTGTTCTTCCTGCATTCATCATCGGTATGGTGGGCTGGGCTTACATTCTTTATGAAATCTTCATGGGCGAAGCCAGCAAGATTAACGCCAACAGCGCGCCTGCTTCCGTTCAGTCGGCATTCAACACCATGCGTTTGATTGTTACGATTGGCTGGGCCATCTACCCATTGGGCTACTTCTTTGGATACTTGACAGGCAGCAACCCTGCAGACAGTGCAAATGCTCTCAACATCATTTACAACTTTGCTGACGTGTTGAACAAAATTGCATTTGGCCTGATCATTTGGACCGTTGCGGTCAAAGAGTCTGAAGGTCATTCGCACAAATAATTAGCGCGTTTGGTTTGAACCTTCTTCACTCACCGAGTGAAGAAGGTTCTTTTATTGGGCCCTGTCTTATTTGTACTTGGCTTGTTCAAACGGAGCCGCTTGTTATGTCGACGCCTCGTTTAGATTGTTCAGAATTGACAGACGTCAAATTCGCTTCTTTGCTTGAAGATGTTCAAGCAAGAATGCTTTATGCAACGCGTTGCACTCATGAGTTGTCCTCCACTCCAGCACACAATGTCTCTTTAGCGGTTGCTTACCACTTGCGCTCCGGCGGGCAGCAAGTTCGGGCGAAGCTGGCTTTATCTGCCGCTTTTGCTTTAGGCCTTGAAGATTCTGACGCTGTGTGTCTTGCGGCGTGTGCAGAACTTTTACACAATGCGTCGCTCGTACACGACGACCTTCAGGACGGCGATTTATTCCGTCGCGGTCAGCCCTCATTGTGGTCAAAATATGGCAAGAACTTTGCTATCTGCTGCGGGGACTTACTTTTATCTGCCTCTTATGGCGTCTTATGCCAACTCTCTCGATCTGACACGCTGCCCGCCGTTTTAGACATGGTGCACCAGCGAACCAGCCGCGCCATTGCCGGACAGTGCGCCGACTTGAGCGCCTTAGATTCGCATGCAGACTTCGTCGACCAATACATTCCCATCTCCAAAGCCAAGTCGGGCGCCCTCTTGGGCTTGCCGCTTGAGCTTTCCTTGCTAGTCGCGGGGTATCCCGATTCCATTGCGGTTGCCAAGTCTGCCGCCGATCATTTTGCGGTGGGTTATCAAATCATTGATGATTTACAAGACCATGCCTCGGATTCAAAGCGAGCACCCCAACAGCAACATCAGGTCGCACCACCCGCACTCAACATCGTTTTGCTGCTTGAGCAACAATCGGGACACGATGACCCTTTTGCACAAGCCTCTGCGCTTGCAATCGACCACCTCAAGCAGTGTGAAAACTATGCATTGCAATTACCCCATCACTCTGGCCGTTTGTTGATCTCCTACTGCACAAAAATGCGCACGACGTTGAATGACACTATTGCACAATTCGAAACGTATTAATGCAAGCAATTGTCATTGGCGCAGGGTTTGGCGGAATAGCAGCGGCCCTTCGATTACGCGCTAAGGGCTATCAGGTTACGCTAATCGATCGGTGTTCCCAGCTCGGAGGACGTGCCCAAGTTTTTGAGCGAGATGGGTTTAGACATGACGCTGGCCCTACCGTCATCACCGCCCCGTTTCTTTTTGAAGAGCTATTTTCATTGTTTGGTGAAAAGTTCTCGGACCACGTCACTCTGGTTCCGCTAACACCATGGTACCGATTTGTATTTTCTGATGGGGAAAAGTTCGATTACGGCGGAACGCTTGAAGAAACCCTGGCTGAAATTAGACGTATTGAACCCAAAGACTGCGATGGCTATCAAAAATTATTGAAGCACTCCCAGCGGATCTTCGATGTCGGGTTTACTCAGCTATCCGCACAACCATTCCACAAATTCAGCACCATGCTGAAGCAAATTCCGCAGCTTTTAGGTTTGCGCTCCTATGAAACCGTTTGGCAAATGGTGTCCAGGTTTTTGATCAACCCGAAGTTGCGTCAAGCTTTTTCGATTCAGCCCCTGCTTGTGGGTGGCAACCCGTTTGATACAACCAGCATTTATGGTTTGATTCACTATCTAGAACGAGCGTATGGTGTCCATTTTGCGATGGGCGGTACGGGCGCAATTACCAAGGCTTTCGAAAAATTAATGGTCCGACAAGGCATTGATATTCAACTCGGGAAAACGGTTAAATCTCTCAAGATTACAAAGGGGGCAGCCCGCGCTGTGGTTCTTGAAGATGGCCGCACACTCGATGCAGATATCGTCGTTTCAAACGCCGATGCAGCGCATCTCTATGGAGAGATGGTATCTCCCAAGGATCGATCGATTTCATCTGCGGTGAAACTTGCAAGCGCTCAATTCTCAATGGGCCTGTATGTTTTTTATTTTGGAACTAAGCGAACCTACCCAGAGGTAGCGCACCACACCATATGGATGGGTGAACGCTACCGCGAACTCCTTGCGGACATCTTTAACCACAAAACACTTTCTGATGATTTTTCCTTGTATCTCCACCGCCCCACGGCGACAGATCCCAGTTTTGCACCTGCCGGATGCGATAGTTTTTATGTGCTGTGCCCGGTACCTAACTTGCAAGGGAAGGTGGATTGGGACGTGCAAGGTCCTTTGCTACAAAGCCGCATTGTTGCAGCCCTCAGCAAGACGATTCTTCCAGATTTAGAGTCAACGATCACGGCTGAATTCTCGATGAATCCCAAAGACTTTAAGAACGACTATCTCAGCCAACATGGCGCAGGATTTTCCATTTCTCCCTTGTTTCGCCAGTCGGCATGGTTCAGATTTCACAATCAGGCCGAAGGGATTAATAATCTTTATTTAGTGGGTGCTGGCACCCATCCTGGTGCAGGCTTACCAGGCGTTTTATGTTCAGCAAAAGTAATCGACTCCCTCATTGAGCCCGTAACTAATGCCTGAGTCTTCTTTATTGGATGCCAACGCAATACTCGCAGCCAAAGGGAAAAGTTTCCACTGGGCCCGTCACTTTCTTGGCAAAAACCACGCCCAACGCGCTACCCGCCTCTACCGACTTTGCCGTTACATCGATGACATAGCAGATGAGCATCAAGGCATACCTCAGGCGCTTTCTACCCTGAGTCACATCAAGACAGCATTCGCTACCGGCATATCATCGGATCCCATCATCAAGGACGGTTTGCTTTTGCTAGAAGAGTGCAAAATTGATCCAGCCATTCTTATTGAATTGGTGATGGGCATTGAATCCGATCTCACCACCGTACGAATTCCAGACGAAGATGCCCTTTTGCGCTACTGTTACCAAGTTGCGGGTACGGTCGGGTTGATGATGTGTAAGGCATTAGAGACGGATAAAAAATTGGCCTTTGCGCATGCCATTGATTTGGGTATAGCCATGCAACTTACCAACATCTGCAGAGATGTCGCCGCCGACGCTGCGCTAGGAAGGCGTTACTTACCCGCAAGTGTTGTGGGTGACTTATCGCCTGGCGAGATCCTCAACCCCTCTATGCCAAGCCGCAAACTAATCCAAAATTGCTTGACGGATTTACTAGCTCTCGCCAATCGTTATTACCAAAGTGGCGAACAAGGCCTCGTCTATCTTCCGCCAGCGGCTCGAGCGGGTGTTTTACTTTCTGCGCGGCTTTACCGTGCAATTGGCGATGAGTTACAGCACAATGGGCTTAATTTCTGGCAAGGCCGGGCCGTCGTTGGCTGGAGAAAAAAAAGCATGCTTTCCATTCTTTCTTTGTGTGAGATTCCCTTTCGAAGAAAGTACTGGCGTTTTCCAGACAACCATGATTCCGCATTGCACGCCCCACTGTTAAACGCGCCACGACCCACCACTTGGCATTTTTTAGACCATGCCAGCTGATGCCGACCTGCTTGTTATCGGCGGTGGCTGTGCGGGTCTTAGCCTTGCAGCGCAGTTAGGCTCATACAAAGACCGCGCCCGGCGAACAATCGTTTTAGAGCAACGCAGCACCTATCAAAACGATAGAACGTGGTGCTTTTGGGGGGACATCACCACCCCGTATGCGCATCTGGCAGACCACCAATGGGGCGAATTGCAGCTCATCAACGGGGAACAGCAGGTGTTGATTGATTGCAACCACACCCCTTACCATATGCTTAAAAGCAGCACCTTTTACGACTCGGTGATGACGGGGTTGGCTCACAATCCCTTGCTCTCTATTCAATTGAATGCTGCCGTTGTAACTGAGCCCATTTTTCGACACGGGCTTTGGCATGTTCAAACTTCACAAGGCGAATTGACGTCTAAGGTGGTTATCGACACGCGTCCCGCTTCTTCTTCATCCGAACTTGAAGCGGTCTTATGGCAATCTTTTTATGGCCATGAAGTTTTGACCAACGAACCCTGCTTTGATCCAGCGTGTGCAGAGTTAATGGATTTTTCTGCGCCTAACCCCATGCAGATTGGTTTTACCTATACCCTGCCAGTCTCAACAACGCGGGCACTCATCGAGTTCACTACTTTTTCAGCTGGGCGCTTGACCGCAGGCGATCTTGAAACCGCCTTGATGCAATCTATTGCTAAAAAAGTGGGTGGTAAGCCGTACAAAATTGTGCATTCCGAATACGGCTTGTTGCCTATGGGTATCACCCATCGCGGTGCCAACTCAACGCCCAAGGACCCGAGTTATATTGTTTCTGGCCTGCATGCAGGCGCAGGCAGACCCTCTACGGGCTATGCGTTCCAACGCATACAGAATTGGGCAGCCCAATGCGCAGCGAGAATCGTCGCAGGCGGACTTCCGAAAGCACAGACTAAAGATCCATATTTTTTAAGCCAAATGGATCGGATCTTTCTCAACGTACTTCGGGATAACCCACGCCATGGACCCGATCTTTTTACGCGTCTTTTTTCTAAAGCAAAGAGCGAACAAGTGATTCGATTTTTGAGTGACAAGGCGCACCTCAGCGATTACGCTGCCATCATTCGCGCTATGCCTACCGCACCCTTTATCAAACAGCTTTTTAGTGGCAAGGCTCTGCAATGAAACCGCTACAACTTCAAAGTGTGTGTTTTATTGGCGTAGCCATCGCTGCGCTTTTTTTATCTTTGCTTTTGCCGCCGCTTGATTTACACATACTGCTTCTGTTAGTTACGGTTCTTGTGGCTGTATTGGGTGTTCCGCACGGCGCGTTAGATCCAATTTTTGCCAAAAAGCTCTATCAACTCAGCAGCACATTGCGTTGGACAGTGTTCCTTGCTTCTTACATTCTTCTTGCGTGTGTTGTGGTTTTGGCCTGGTGGCATGCACCTACTATTTTTTTATGGGTGTTCTTAATCTTGTCTGTTATCCATTTTTCCGGTGATCTGCGGCAAGGGACATCGCCACTCGCTCAAGTTTTGTACGGGGGCGCGAGCATTGTGCTGCCTGGTGCACTCCACCAAGAAGAGCTTGGTCATTTATTTACTCTGTTAATCGGTGACGCTCGCGGCCATAGCTTGGCTTTTACTTTGCATATCCTGGCATGGCCGTGGCTTGCGGGCTTGGCGCTGGAATCGCTGCGAATCTTTAAAACAGACCGCCAAACCGTTTTAGAAATGGGGGCGGTGACAGCCATCGCCACACTGCTTTCGCCACTGATTGCATTTACTATTTTTTTCTGCTTTATGCACAGTGCAAGACACATCGTTCGCACCCAAATTTACACCGCTGCGTCCATGCGCGTTTTGGTGACTGTCGCTGCAGGGCCACTCCTCGGTGTAGTCGTCTTGGGCGGTGCTGCGTGGGTGTTTTTTCCACCATCGGCGATGGACTCCCGGGTTATTCAATTTGTTTTTGTTGGCCTCGCTGCCTTAACTGTGCCGCATATGTGCTTGGTCGAGCGCTTACGCTGGGCGCGGTGGCATCAAAACTGATCAGGGTTTTTGCCCTTGAAGGGGGCGTAAAAAGCCTGGATAGTCACCATATCCGCTTCAATATTGCCGGTCGGCTCAAACACCGGGCCCAATCCGCTTTCCTTGCGTGCATAGTCCATGTAAGCCATCACGATGGGAACGTTGGCGCCTAAGGCAATGTAATAAAACCCGGTTTTCCAATACCGCGCTTTGCTTCGGGTGCCTTCAGGGGGCACGATCAATTGCACAGGCCCGTCAGCATTTTTGATCGCGGCAATGGACGCTTCCACCACATTGTTGGAGCTTTCGCGCTGAATAGGAATGCCACCCAACCAAAGCATCACGCCACGAAAAGGGGCTTTAAAAAGCGACTGCTTGCCCATCCAATACACATTTAAACGCAGCGCAAAAGCCACCATCAAGGTGTAAGGCAAATCCCAGTTGCTGGTATGAGGGGCAGCAATCAGAACGCTTTTGCGCCCGTTAACAGGTAACTGCCCTTGGATTTTCCAACCAGTAGCTTTTAAAAACCCGATAGAAAACCACCTCAGGAACGTATTGACCCCAGGGGTATCAAAAATCGTACGGTGCATCAGATTCGCTTCACTGGCGCGTGGTCTGCGTCATGTTTGTGCGCGGGATCCACATGGGTCATCAAGTTGAGGACACGATGGCGCTGCATCACGGCTAGACGTGCCGCGACAGCAATGTTGTGACCCTCTTCGACGGTGAGGGTGGCGTCAACTTCGATATGGGCGTCGGCTACCACCATATCGCCCATTTTGCGGGTACGAACGTCATGGACGCCAGCAACACCCGGCGTCTCCATCAGGGTTTGATGAATCGCCTGCACCTCTTCTTCATCGACTGCCCGGTCCATCAAATCATGCAGCGCATCCCAACCAAAACTCCATCCCATTTTCCCCACCATGAGGCCCACAATCAAGGCTGCAATAGGATCAAGTAAGGGGTACCCGAGCAGGCTTCCCACCAAGCCCAAACCGACCACCAAACTCGATGCGGCGTCAGAGCGCGCATGCCACGCATTCGCAACCAACATGCTGGACTTGACTTGTTTGGCCACGCGCAACATATAGCGAAACAGCAGTTCTTTTGCCGCCAGGGCGCCAAAGGCAACCCACAAAGCAGAAATATGCGCGGTAGCAATCGTCTCGGGTGTCTCCAGTTTGCTTACTGCAGACCAGACCATGCCCGCCCCCACGCTGAGCAGTAACAAGCCCAAGACCAAAGAAGCCGCATTTTCAAAACGGTGGTGGCCATAGGGATGGTCGATATCCGCATCCTTTTGGCTGTGGTGGCCTGCAAAAAGAACGACGAAGTCGGCCACCAGATCGGACAAGGAATGGATTCCGTCGGCGATCAGCCCTTGTGATTTTGCAAAAATTCCAACAACGATTTGGGTCGCTGAAAGCACCACGTTGACCCACACACTGACCCAAGTACTTCGCGCAGCCGCTGATGCACGTTGCTGAGGTGTATGGGTGCTGTGTTCGGACGAATCGTCCACTTCGCTGAAGTTCATGCAGCAGCGCTTAAGTGCTTGCCCGCAATCCCTGCAAGCTCAAACATCGTGACCTGTGGTTTGCCGAAAACCGCTAAGAGTTTGGCATCGGCGTTGATCGCCCGTTTGTTGGTACTGTCTTGTAAACCGTTGGCCTTGATGTAATCCCAGAGTTTTTTAATCACTTGGGTTCGCGCAACCGGCTCTGTTCCTATCACCGCAGCCAATTCCGCGCTGGGCACCAGACCTGCAAAGGTACTGGCTTTGCGTGGTGCTTTGGGCTTAGCTGCAGCCGTTGACTTTTTGGCAGCGGCTTTTTTGGTGGGTGTTTTCACAGCAGTTTTCGCCGTCGCTTTCACTGCGCCTTTTGAAGGTAGTTTGCCGGCTGCCGTTTTTCGAGGCGGGAACTTACTTGGGGCAAATTCGAAACTGACTTTCCCAGCCTCAGGGTCCCAGGCCAGCATGGCCTTGAAAGCCCGCCGCGTGCGCATGCTGACAAACTTATCGAGCAAGTCGGTTTTCCCGGTGGCCAGTAATTTTTCCATTTGTTCGCGGGCAATGGGCTGCTGCAAAATGATTTGTCCACTTTTGAAATCACAACTCGGCGTGGGTTGCGCCAAGGTTGGAACGGTGCGATCACACATATAGTTTTTGCCATGCTCAAACACGGAGCCACCGCATTTGGGACACACACCGAGAGTGGTTTTGGCTGAGAAGTCAATGATTTCACCTGACTCTTCGCCAGCCTTGTCGTCGCCAAAGTCGAATTCGAGTTTGTAGTTTTTGGTCTCTTCATCAAACTTAATAACCATCTCGGCCGTGAAAGGCCAACCCGCTTTGGAACGAAAGCCATCCAAGGGGCCAATCTTTTTATCCGTCAAAAATTGCTCCACCTCGGCAAATTCAAAGGTGCGCCCCGCAGGGGTTTTTCCAAATGAAAATCCACACCCTTCAGCTGCTCCTTTTTTTCCGGTGCAGGTGTAACGACGGTAGTTTTCTTTAACAATGCCTCCGCAGTTGGGGCAGGGCGCGGCAAGTGTTGCGTAGTCGCCCGGAATGGTGTCTCGGTCGTACTCTTTGGCTTTTTTCACCAAGCGCTCAGTCATGGCGGCAATCTCGGCCATGAACACTTCGCGTTTGAGTTTGCCCTGTTCCATGAGCGCCAGCTTGTACTCCCACTCGCCGGTGAGTTCAGCCTTAGATAACTCTTCGACACCCAAACCGCGTAACAGCGTCATCAGCTGAAAGGCCTTGGCCGTGGGGATCAATTCACGCCCTTCACGCAGCATGTACTTTTCAGCGATCAAGCCTTCAATGATGCTGGAGCGTGTTGCCGGTGTTCCCAGCCCCTTTTCTTGCATCGCTTCACGCAGCTCATCGTCTTCAACCGTTTTTCCTGCGCCTTCCATAGCACCAAGCAAAGTCGCTTCTGAGTAGCGGGCAGGGGGTCGGGTTTTTAAACCTTTGGGGTCGGCAGCTTCGGTACGCACTTTTTCATTGGGTGCCACTGGCACCAGGCTTTGGCCTTTGTCGCCGTCTTTGGCATCTTCCACTTCATTGGCCGCTTCTTTGCCGTAGATCGCCAGCCAGCCTGGGTTAACCAATACCTTGCCTTCTGTTTTGAAAGCGTAGCTGCTTGTGCCTTGTGACACGGTGCTTACTCGGGTCGTGACTTGGTATTGGGCGCTTGGGAAAAATACCGCCATGAAGCGGCGTACGACCAAGTCATACACTTTTTGCTCGGCCTCAGAAAGACCGCTGGGCGCTTGCAAGGTGGGGATAATGGCGAAGTGATCACTCACCTTGCTGTTGTCAAAAACCCGCTTAGTGGGTTTGAGGTAGTTGTTGTTAAGAGCGATACGTGCAAACGGCGCCAAGTGGCGCATCTCGCTGTCAGCCAACATCTCTAAGGTCTGTTTAACCACCGGCACATAGTCTTCAGGCAAAGCGCGCGAATCGGTTCGGGGGTAGGTCAACGCTTTATGGTGTTCGTACAAACTTTGCGCAATCTGCAGGGTGGTTTTTGCGGAATAACCAAACTTCCCATTCGCCTCACGTTGCAAAGACGTTAAATCAAACAACAAAGGAGATGCTTGGGTGGTGGGCTTGCTTTCTTCGGTCACGGTCGCGTTTTGACCACGCGCGGCATCTGCAATCGCTTGCGCTTTTTCTAAGCTCCAAACGCGGTCGGCTTTTTTCTCGGCATCGTCTGCGTCTTTTTTATGCAGCGGATCAAACCATTTGGCGGCGTACTCTCCCGCAAGGGCTGCAAATGTGGCGTGAATTTCGAAGTAGTCGCGGCTGATGAACTTGCGAATCTGCTCTTCGCGCTCGACCACCACTGACAGGGTCGGCGTTTGCACCCGGCCAACCGTGGTGAGAAAAAATCCGCCGTCGCGCGAGTTAAACGCCGTCATAGCACGTGTGCCGTTGATACCGACCAGCCAGTCGGCCTCTGAGCGGCACCGCGCTGCATCTGCCAGGGGTTGCATCTGGGCGTTAGTTCGCAAAGCTCCAAAGCCATCACGAATTGCTTGGGGCGTCATGGATTGCAACCAAAGCCGGCTTACCGGCTTTCCAAGCGGCTTGGCCCCGCCAGCGTACTGTTCTATCAATCTAAAAATCAGCTCGCCTTCGCGCCCCGCGTCACAGGCGTTGACGATTTTGTCAACGTCTTTGCGCTTGGCTAGCTTGACGACGGCGTTCAACCGGGTTTTTGTTTTATCGACGGGCTTTAAATCAAAGTGTGGGGGTATCACGGGGAGGTTGGCAAAACTCCATTTGCCGCGTTTGACATCGAAGGCTTCCGGCGCTTGGATTTCAACCAAGTGACCTACAGCGCTTGAGACGACGTAGGTGTCGCTTTCAAAATACTCGTCGTGTTTTTCAAACTTGCCCGCTAAGGGCGTGAGTGCGCGCACGATATCTTGGGCGACGGACGGCTTTTCTGCAATCACCAATGTTTTACCAACAGCTTCGTTTTTCATTTGTCTACAATCCAATTTCTCGCGCACGCACAGGCGCACATACCCACGGGCTCGCACACGCGCACCCATACGATTCACCATACCAAATTTTTTCAGTGTCTAAAAAATCAGTCATTTCATCGGGCAGCCGCCGTATTCAGGCGCGGCGTTCAGGGGTCCATGGTAGAGGTGTCTTTGCCATCCAAGATATCGCTGAAGGCGAAACCATTATCGAGTACCGCGGGGAAGTCATCACTTGGAAGGAAGCCCAAGACCGCCATCCCCATGATCCAGAGAACCCCAACCATACCTTTTATTTCCATATTGACGAAACCCGCGTCATTGACGGCTTGTACCAAGGCAACTCGGCGAAGTGGATCAACCATTCCTGTGACGCCAATTGTGAGGCCGATGAAGTGGGCGGGCGTATTTTCATTAAAGCCTTACGCAATATCAACGCTGGCGAAGAGTTGAACTACGACTATGGTCTCATTATTGATGAACGTTACACACCCAAACTCAAGGCCGAATACCCTTGTTGGTGTGGGGCAAAGAAGTGCCGCGGCACCTTGCTAGCTCCGAAGCGCGGTAAAAACTAGCTTTTCCCATGGCAAACCCCTCAGAGCCCTTTATTCATTGGTCGTCTGAGGCTATTTGGGAAGCGGTTTCGTCGCATTTGCCAAGCTTTACGGTGGAAGTATTGCCCGAGTTGGGCTCCACAAACACCGAGCTAATGCGTCGATTTCGCTTGGGGCAAACCGATCCGGTTTTATTGGTTGCCGAACGCCAAACCGCAGGCCGGGGTCGCTTGGGTCGTCAGTGGCACAGTGATTTAGATAAGACCGACTCCCTCACATTTTCCATTGGAATGGTCTTAGCACCCCAAGATTGGTCAGGTTTATCTTTGGCTGTGGGTTTGAGCGTTGCGCAAAGCCTGCACCCTGCGATTGGTTTGAAGTGGCCCAATGATTTATGGGTCGCTCAGCGCAAACTCGGCGGTATTTTGATTGAGACCGCGACTGCAGGCGCACTGCGCTATGCCGTCATTGGTGTGGGTTTGAATATCCGCATCCCACCTCACAACGATCTGCGAACTGCGCCTGCAGGTTTAGACGAAGTTTTACCTGGCACGGCTGCTCCAGAGGCATTGCTGCACATTGCCCCAGCTTTGATACAAGCATTGAGGGCGTTTGAACAATTCGGCTTTGCGCCTTTACGCGACGCTTTTCATACGCGGGACGTTTTATTTGGCAAAGAAGTGGTGTGCAGTGACGGGACTACGGGTCTTGCGCGCGGCGTGGACGCCATGGGGGTCTTGTTAGTGCAAACCTCGAACGGGGTTCAAAAAATCAACACCGCAGAGGTCAGCGTTCGCCCTACGGCTAATCCTCTGCTCGGCTAAATCGCACTGTAAAGCACGCCCCCGCAGGACTTTGGCCGGGTCGGCTGTCTTCAACGGTAACCACCGCTCGGTGCTGCCGCGCAATCTCTAAAACAATCGGCAAGCCCAATCCCGAGCCATCGGCCTCTGTTCCCAAAGCGCGGTAAAACGGCTGAAAAACCAATTCTCGTTCCGCAGCGGGAACACCGGGCCCAGTATCTTCAACTTGCAAAACCAAGACCTTGCTAAACGGGTCGACCAAAACGCGCACCGTGATCATGGCCTGCTGATTTGGCAGCGCTAAGGTGTAATTGATCGCGTTGTCTACCAAGTTGCGAATCATTTCCTTTAACAAGGTGGGGTTGCCTTGCATCATGATGTTTTCGCTGGCTGGTTGAGCACCTTCGTAACCCATGTCAATCTGCTTGTCCATCGCTCGTGGCAGGCAGTCTTTCACCACGTCAATCGTCAGGCGGGCGAGGTCACAGGCTTGGTGCGCCAATACCGCGGCACTGCTTTCTGCCCGCGCCAAAGCCAATAACTGGTTGACCGTGTGGGTAGCCCGAATGCTAGACCTTCCAATGTGGCGCAACGACTGTTTGAGTTCTTCGGCGCTTGCGCCTTCGCGCTGTGCCAAGTCCGCCTGCATCCGTAATCCCGCCAAGGGCGTTTTCAGTTGGTGGGCTGCATCAGCCAAAAAGCGTTTTTGAGTTGCAATGGAGTCTTTCAAACGCATTAACAAATCATTCACCGAAGACACCAACGGCGCCACTTCCAACGGAACCGCCTCTACATCTAAAGGGCTTAAATCATCAGGGTTGCGGGCCCGAATACGCTCTTCCAAACGGTTCAACGGTTTAATCGCTTGCGCTAGGGCCAGCCACACCAGCAACACCGCCAGCGGCAACACCACGAACTGCGGCAGCATCACGCCTTTGACAATCTCAGTTGCCAAAACTGAGCGCTTATCCAAAGTTTCTGCAACTTGCACCAACGCGGGTGCGCTGTTGGGTACTTCGAGCTTGACCCACATGTAAGCCACTTTGAGGTCGGTTCCGCGAAACTCAATATCACGAACACGGATTTCACCAATGGGTGTTTTGTCGTCTTCTGGTGGCGTTGGTAATTCTCTTTCACCACTGAGGTATTCCCCTTTGGTGCCTAAGACTTGGTAGTACACCGTATCTAAATCATCGGCACGCAAGAGTTCTCGCGCGGGCTGAGGGAGTGCGAATTGTGCGGCGTTGTGTTGTACCGTAATCAGCTGGGCCAACGCTCCAACGTTGTATTCCAAGGCTCGGTCAAAAGGCTTGCCAGCAATCCCCTGAGCAACCAGCCACGTCAATACCAAACTCACCGGCCACAGCAAGAGGATGGGTGTGAGCATCCAATCCAGAATCTCGCCAAACAGCGAGCGCTGTTCGCTCTGGAAAATCTTCATTTTCTACGCTTGGATTTTTTCGAGGCAATAGCCCAAGCCACGCACTGTCGCAATTCGAATGGGGCCTTTTTCTATCTTCTTGCGCAGTCGGTGGATATAGACCTCGATCGCGTTATTACTCACCTCTTCGCCCCACTCGCACAAGCGCTCCACCAGTTGGTCTTTACTCACTAGGCGGCCGGTTCGCTGAAGTAATACCTCTAAGAGTCCCAGCTCACGGGCTGAGAGCTCGACCATTTTTCCATCAATGGTGGCTACGCGCCCAGCCTGGTCATAGACCAACGGGCCATGTTTGATGTTGCTGCTATTGGCGCCCATACCACGGCGCACCAAAGCCCGTGCACGGGCTTCTAGTTCTTGCAAGCTAAACGGTTTGGCCATGTAGTCGTCAGCTCCATAGTCCAGCCCCTTGACGCGTTCTTCAACACTGTCGGCTGCCGTCAAAATCAAAACGGGAAGTGAGGAGCCCCGCGCACGAAGTTTTTTCAGCACTTCGAGTCCGTGCATTTTGGGCAAACCCAAATCCAAAATCAGCAAATCAAATTCCGTGTTGGTCATGAGGGCGGCATCGGCCTCGCTGCCACTGGCCACATGGTCGACCGCTGCGCCTGCGCCGCGCAGTGC
>SXSX01000248.1 GCA_005793295.1 Burkholderiales bacterium
CGTGACACGGACTCATACTGGGCTTGGGTGACGTCATCATCCGTGAATGCCTCTGGGTCATCCAGGGCGGCAATCACAGCGGTGTGACCTAACTCTTCAACCACAATCATGGCCGTGTCTTGGTCTAAAGGCTGGTTGATAGTGACCATCTGACCGAGTTTCATCAGCTGCTTGATCACTTCAGACGCCTTGATCGCCATCTTGTGTGCCAATTCGGCCACGGTGATGGTTTCAGGGACGTGCACTTCAATAATTCGTGCCTCAACAGGGGCTGCTTGTACGTGGTCATCACGATCGCGGTCACTGCCACGTTTGCCGCGCGGGCCGCTGCGCCAATTGGTTGAACGGCCGGCTCCGGCACCGGTGTCACCACGAGTTTTGAGTTCTTTCTTCTTCGCAGGGTCCCCCGCCCAGCTACTTGAGAGTTTGGACGACTTGACTTCTTTACCCGCACCCGGGGCACTCGCCGCACCGGTTGCACTCTGTTTCGTTTTGGCAACGGTGGAACCAGCCGCTGGTTTATGCAAAGTACCTTTGATGGCCGCTTTGGGATCAACCACAGGCTTGACCACTTCTGGCTTTTTAGCGGTAACAACCTTGTTAGGGGTGGACATCATCGAGCGAATCGCAGCGGCCTCGTCTTCGGCTTTACGCCGGCGCGTACCGAGATCAACCGCGCGGGCAGTTTCCTCTTTTGCAGCCGCTTGAGACGACACTTCAGCGGCAGCCTTGACCTCTTCAAGAGCGCGCTTTGCCGCCTCAATGGCTAAGGCCTCAGCGGCAGCTTGGGCTTCTAGTTGTTCAGGCGTTTTGGCTTTGGTTTTCTTCGCAGCGTTTTTTACCAAAACCTCTTGGGCTTTGGCTGCCGCTTTTTCAGCAGCAGCGCGGGCGCTGGCTTCTTGCGATTCGCGTTCTTGGCGTCTTGCGGTTAACTCTTCTTCTTGGCGACGCAGAAACTCAGCCTGCTTACGCGCTTCTTTTTCGCGGCGAAGCAGTTCTGCATCGTCAATCACCGAAGCCGCTGGCATGTCAACCACGGAGGGTTCGGTGCTGGCTGCGGATCCGTCTGACCCGTCTTCACGTCGGACGAAGGTTCGTTTTTTTCGAACTTCAACCTGAATGGTGCGTGCCTTGCCCGTAGCATCGGCTTGCTTGATTTCAGTGGTTTGTTTTTTGACTAACGTGATTTTTTTGCGTTCCGCACCGGCTGTACCGTGGCTACTTTGCAAAAAATTTAACAAGCTGTGCTTGTCGGCGTCTGTTAAGACATCGGTAGCAGACGTTTTAGAAACCCCTGCTGACTTCAATTGATCCAACAAGGTTTCGGTGGATTTCTTGAGCTCATTAGCAAACTCGGCGACGGTCGTACTTGACATTTATTTTGTAACCTTTCATGACCATTACTCTTGAGAAGCGGCGTCATTGGCAAACCAATGTTCGCGAGCCTTCATGATCAGGGTCGTGGCTTCATCCGTAGACTGGCCTGTAATTTCTGTAAGTTCGTCGGTGGCAAGGTCGGCCAGATCATCACGGGTGTGCACCCCGCTGTGTGCCAATTTGCCAATTTGTTCTGGAGTAAGTCCGCCCAAGTCACGAAGATCTTGAGACACTCCGCTCACATTTTCTTCGTGAGCGATTTCCATGGTTAAAAGCGCGTCTTTCGCACGGTTGCGCAACTCGTTGACGGTATCTTCGTCAAAGCTTTCAATTTCCAGCATCTCTTGCAGCGGGACATAGGCCACTTCTTCGAGGCTTGTAAAGCCTTCAGCGATCAGGATATCGGCGATTTCTTCGTCAACATCCAACTTCTCCATGAACAGCTTGCGACCGGAGTCGGTTTCTACGGCAATCTTCTGGGCTGACTCCGCGGCGTCCATGATGTTGATTTTCCAGCCGGTGAGCTCAGAGGCCAAGCGCACATTTTGTCCGCCACGACCAATCGCAATCGCCAAGTTTTCTTCATCAACCACCACGTCCATACCGTGGCGCTCTTCATCGACAACAATCGATGACACGTTAGCAGGAGCCAGTGCGCCGATCACAAATTGGGCGGGGTCTTCGCTCCACAAAACAATATCAACGCGCTCACCTGCGATCTCATTGGTCACACCATTGACACGGGTACCACGCACGCCAACGCAGGTTCCAATCGGATCGATCCGCTTGTCGTGCGAAAGTACTGCAATCTTGGCGCGAGAACCAGCATCACGGGCGCAAGATTTAATCTCCAGCAAGCCTTGCTCAATTTCAGGCACTTCTTGGCGGAATAACTCGATCATAAACTCAGGGGCTGAGCGCGACAAAATGATTGGCGCACCCCGCAGCGTCAAATCGACTTCCATGATCATGGCGCGAACACGGTCACCCACGCGCAGATTTTCTTTGGGAATCATTTCTGTGCGGCGCAGTCTGCCTTCTACGCGGCCACTTTCAACAATGATGTCACCCTTGTCCATGCGCTTAACGGTACCGACAAAGATGTTGTCGCCCCGGGACATGAATTCATTGAGCAGCATTTCACGTTCAGCGTCGCGAATTTTTTGCAAAATGACTTGCTTGGCTGCCATGGCGCCGATGCGGCCAATAGGAACCGATTCAATCGCTTCTTCGATGTATTCGTCGACCTCAATATCTGCAATTTGCTCTTTGGCTTCGAAATGCAAAATTTCTTGATCAGGCAGTTGCAAACCGGCCTCATCGGGGACCACATGCCAACGGCGAAAGGTTTCATAGTTGCCGCTGTCACGGTCCAGCGCGACACGGATATCTACATCACCGGCATACAGTTTTTTTGTGGCTTGTGCCAAAGCAGCCTCAACAGCGCCCAACACCACATCACGCTCTACATTTTTTTCACGTGAAATAGCTTCCACCAACATTAACAATTCGCGATTCATGCCTTGACTCTCCTGAACACTCTATTCAATGACTACGCCATGGGGTCTTGGTCCTGAGAACCCAAACCTGCCATACCTTGTCGCCCCTTAAAACTCACAATGGGTGCTAAGCGCGCTTCGCGCAATTCATCCAACGTAAAACCCAAAGCCTGCAAGGGCGGCAGCACCCGCTTCTTGCTCACTCGCTGGCCTGGCTTGACTGGCGGGGCGTCGCTCCAAACGATTTGCCAACCCACCACACCCTGCGCGTCCACCGTGCGCTCCAGCGTTCCCCGAAACTTCTTTCGGGTCGCGCTGACTTGTCCTGTCGCTGCAGCTCCAATAGCCGCCTTCAAATTGACATCAACAACCTGCCCAACAAACCGCTCAAAATCGGCCACATGGCGCAGAGGTCTGTCAATTCCCGGCGAAGACACCTCCAGCCGGCGGTATTCAATTGCATCCACTTCTAAAGCAAATTGCAACTGGCGCGTGACTTTTTCACAATCCTCCACGGTCACAAACTGCTCCATCTGCTCTTGTCCCTCGGCGGCTTTCACCCAAGGCAAATCAATCGTTATGCGAAGCAAACCGCCCGCTGAACGCTCAATCTCGACTAGGTCATAGCCCAGGCCGGTGACGATTTGCGCTACGATTTCTTGCAATGCCACGCTAGTAAGTTCCGCTTTAAACAAAAGATGCTGCAAAAACTCCGTGCAACATCAAAACAACATCGAAAAACAGTCGACCAAAAAAAACGGGCGGTAAATACCCGCCCGTGTGGTCGTGAAGCTCGGATTGTACTGCAAAAACAGTAAAAGAGCCTTGATTATTAAGGATTTAATGCGAGGCGGCGAGCAATGTTTGGGTATAGGGATGCTGTGGCTGGTTCAGAACGCTGGTGTGTTCGCCCATTTCGACCACCGCGCCATTTCTCAAAACCATCACCTGGTGGGCCATCGCTCGGATCACTGCAATATCGTTGGTAATCAAAACATAGCTCAGGCCCCGATCCCTTTGCAACTGAGCCAACAAGGCCAATACCTGCTGGGCCAG
>SXSX01000014.1 GCA_005793295.1 Burkholderiales bacterium
CCCATGCTCCAATTGGGATGGGCGCAGGCTTCTTCGGGGGTCACGTTCTTTAAGGTTTCTGGGTCACGCGCCCTAAAGGGCCCGCCCGATGCCGTCAAAATAATCTTTTCAATCACCTCGCCCCAAATTTTGGGATTTTCTGGCAAGGACTGAAAAATGGCGGAGTGTTCGCTGTCAATCGGCAAAAGTGTGGCACCACCCGCCTTCACAGCCGCCATGAAAAAACTACCGCCAACCACCAAAGCTTCTTTATTTGCCAATAACAATCGCTTGCCCGCGCGAGCAGCAGCGATACAAGGAGCCAATCCTGCCGCGCCCACAATGGCAGCCATGACCGTTGTGGCTTGGGGATGAGATGCAACTTCTTCCAAAGCCGCAGGGCCCCACAAAACGGCTGTTTTGATACCTAAACCTTGGAGCGCACTTTGAACCGCTCGGCCATGCTTTTCGGAACCCATCACTGCAAAGGCCGGTTGGTGTACCACACATTGCGCCACCATCGCATCAACTTGGGTATGGGCCGTGAGCGCAAACGCACGAAATTTTTCGGGGTGTCGTGCAATGACGTCTAAGGTATTGACCCCGATCGATCCGGTCGATCCCAACACCGTGATCTGCTGCACTGCTTGGTTCATGAAGTACACAAGAGCATTGCCAAGGGCAATACGGGCAACAAGGCATCGACGCGGTCCAATACACCTCCGTGGCCAGGCAACAGTCCGCTGCTGTCTTTTACGCCTGCCGATCGCTTAAAAAGGGACTCCATGAGATCCCCCACCACGCTCATGGTCGTCAAAAATACGAGTGCTACCCACAAAAAAGAAGGGCCCACCAAATACAAATGGTCATACAAACTCGTAGCAGGCCATCCATTGGCGCTTTCAACCCACTGCCAAAAATATGAGCACCCCACCACGCCCAACAACGCGCCCATCACGCCTTCCCAGGTTTTTCCAGGACTTATGCTAGGCGCGAGTTTTTGAGCAATTAAGCGGCCTCCCAAAAGGCGACCCGCCACATAAGCGCAAATATCGGCAACCCAGACCAAAGCCAGTAAGGAGAAAAGGAAATTGACGCCCACCAAACGGGCTTGTACCAAAGCCATCCAAGCCCCACACAATGCAACGATCCCGCCCAACCAGCGCACAGCCTTGGGAACCTTGCTCCACGCGGTAACGCCGGCGACCAACAACCATCCCGACAACAACACCCAAAAAGCGCCAAGGGCCGCCCAAACCAAGGGCATCGGGCGGATCAACCCGTCGGAAAACCAGAAAGAAAAACACAAGGCAGCACATAACAGACCGGTAGCAAGTGCCAAGCGATGACCCAAGCCATTGAGTCGCGACCACTCCCATGCTGCGGCTGCAATTAAAACGCCAGTGACCACCACAAAACCAATAGGATTAGGGTGAACCATCGCCGGCACCAAGATCGCTAACAAAAGCAGTGCGGTGATGATGCGCTGTTTGAGCATGGCTTACACCTTGGCTCTTTTTAAAGAACCGTGAATCTGGGCCGACGTTTTCCCGTAGCGCCGCTCTCTTACGGCGTACTCTAAAAGCGCTGCGTCTAAAGCTACATCATCAAAGTCAGGCCACAACACCGGGCTGAAATACAGTTCTGCGTAAGCCGCCTGCCAAAGTAAGAAATTACTCAAACGATGTTCACCGCCCGTGCGGATGATGAGGTCGGGCTCGGCGCAGTGCGACAAGGCCATGGCGCCATCCAGACTCTCTTCAGTGATCGCAACACCGTGGGCGGCAAGCTGCGCCGCAGCGTTAGCAATGTCCCATTTGCCGCCGTAGTTAAAACACACGTTTAACACCAAAATCGTATTTTTTGCAGTGCGTGCTTCGGCCAGCTCCAAACCAGCGCGGATAGCAGGAGACAGACCAGAGCGATTGCCAACGAAATGCAGGCGCACCCCTTCTTTTTGGAGTTGCGCGACTTCTTTGGACAAGGCCATGGCCATCAAGTCCATCAGACCGGAGACTTCGTCAGCGGGTCGATTCCAATTTTCTGAGGAAAAAGCAAAGACCGTCAGTATTTGAATCTTGCGGACTACGCAGGCCTTGACGATCCGTTTGAGCCCGTCGACGCCACTTTTGTGGCCTACGATTCTTGGCAAATGGCGGCTGGCCGCCCACCGCCCATTGCCATCCATCACGATAGCGACATGGGCAGGCAGCGCGTTATGTGAGTCCATGTCAGCGTTGTGAGTAAGGCGGGCTTAGACCGCCATGATGTCTTGTTCTTTAGAGACTACCAGACGCTCGACTTCAGCAATAAAACGGTCAGTCAGTTTTTGAATATCTGCTTCCGAGCGTTTTTGGTCGTCTTCAGAAACCAACTTTTCTTTTTCCAATTTTTTAACCGATTCGTTGGCATCGCGGCGCAGGTTGCGAACAGCAATTTTGGCATTTTCGCCTTCGCTGCGTGCAAGCTTAGTCAGCTCCCGACGGCGCTCCTCGGACATTACCGGCATGGGAACGCGAATTAAATCGCCCATGCTAGAAGGATTCAGGCCCAAATCGCTGTCGCGGATGGCTTTTTCAATTTTGGCTCCCATGCCTTTTTCCCAAGGCTGAATGCCCACGGTTCGGGAATCGAGCAAAGACAGATTTGCCACTTGGCTCAAGGGCAACATAGAACCATAATACTCAACCTGAACAGCGTCTAGCATCGCAGGATTCGCACGACCTGTGCGAATTTTGGAGAGATTGTTTTTAAAAGCGGAAATGGATTGCTCCATCTTCCCCTCTACCGTGCTTCTGATTTCTTCGATTGCCATGGATTCACCTCCAAATCGTCAAACATGCACCAAGGTGCCTTCATCTTCACCCATAACGACCCGTTTCAAAGCGCCATGCTTAAAAATTGAGAACACTTTAATCGGTAATTTTTGGTCTCGGCACAATGCAAAAGCTGCGGCATCCATGATGCCTAAGTTTTGCTGCATAGCCTCATTAAACGTAATACTGGTGTAGCGCTTCGCAGTGGGCACTTTCTTAGGATCCGCATCGTAAACACCGTCTACCTTGGTAGCTTTGAGAACAATTTGGGCTCCAATTTCTGCCCCACGCAGCGCGGCTGCCGTGTCAGTCGTGAAAAATGGATTACCTGTTCCTGCCGCGAAAATAACCACCTTACCCTCTTCGAGGTACTGGAGCGCTTTGGGGCGCACATAAGGCTCTACCACCTGTTCAATGCCAATGGCTGACATCACACGGGCTGTGAGACCGGCCTTATTCATCGTGTCGCCCAAAGCCAGCGCGTTCATGACCGTTGCCAACATTCCCATGTAATCAGCGGTCGCCCGGTCCATTCCTACGGAACCACCGGCTACGCCGCGAAAAATATTGCCACCGCCGATAACCACCGCGACCTCAACGCCCAATCGGGTCACTTCCGCAATTTCGTCCACCATGCGCACAATCGTGTCACGGTTGATCCCAAACTGGTCATCCCCCATCAAAGCCTCACCTGACAGCTTGAGCAAAATTCGACTGTAGGCTGGCTTGACTGGGTTCATAAAAAGCTCCGCTGGCTTGGGTTTAAAGGACTAGCAACACTCATGTTCAAGGACGCCTTA
>SXSX01000249.1 GCA_005793295.1 Burkholderiales bacterium
GACAACATGAGTATTTTGGGACTGACGCTCGATTACGGCCCCTTCCAGTTTTTGGATGGGTACGACCCCGCGCATATTTGCAACCACTCTGACACCCAAGGCCGCTACGCCTTTCACAAACAACCCAGCATCGCTTACTGGAACCTGTTTTGCCTCGGCCAAGCCTTGATGCCTTTGGTCAAAGACCAAGACAACGCGGTCGCTGCGCTTGAAACTTTTAAAGCGCATTACGAACAAGCTTTTGCTAAAACCATGGCCCACAAACTCGGCTTTGCCAACGCCCATGAGAATCAGCGCCCTGTGATTGAAGAAGCGCTGAAACTCTTGGCGGCTGAGAAAGTAGATTTCACGATTTTTTGGCGGCGCTTAAGCCATTGGGCGGTGCGTCGTGACTTGGCCGATGCGTCTGTGATCGACTTGTTTATCAACCGAGAAGCCGCCACAAACTGGCTGACTAGTTACGCCGCCTTGTTAGACGCAATGCCCGACGCGCCCGGGGCAGCGTTGATGCTTCAAACCAACCCGAAATATATTTTGCGTAACCATCTGGGAGAATTGGCGATTCAAGCAGCCAAAGGCAAAGATTTTTCGGTCTTGCAGGCGCTTCAAACGGTTTTAGAAACGCCGTATGACGAACACCCCGAACACGACGCGTTTGCACAATTCGCGCCCGACTGGGCTGCGAATATTGAAATCAGCTGCAGTTCTTAAATTCCTTATTCCTCTTACTTGGCCTTTAACGTATGACCTTCAAAACTCAAAAAACCGACGACCAATGGAAAGCCTTGTTGGCTGAAAAAGGGGCCGAGTCTGTGGCGTTTCAAGTCACGCGCCATGCGTCTACCGAGCGCCCCTTCACCGGCAAATACGAATCCCATTGGGCCGATGGCAGCTACCACTGCATGTGTTGCGAAGCCAAGCTGTTTGACTCGGGCACCAAATTCGACGCGCACTGCGGCTGGCCGAGTTTTTCTTTGGCTATTCCTGGCGCTATCAAAGAAATTACCGATCGAACCCTCGGCATGGTGCGGGTTGAAACGGTGTGCGCTGAATGTGGCGCACATTTGGGCCACGTGTTTGACGACGGCCCGAGCGAGACTGGCTTGCGCTACTGCATGAACTCGGCCTCGTTAAACTTCACCCCAACATGAAAATACTGATCGACTTTTTCCCGATACTTTTGTTCTTTGGAGCCTACAAGCTCTATGACATTTATATCGGGACCGGCGTTTTAATGGCCGCCACCATCGCCCAAGTGGCTTTGATTTACGCCATTGATAAACGCCTACAAACCATGCACAAAATCACGCTGGTTTTAGTTTTAGGCTTTGGGGCGTTGACCTTGGGCCTGCACGATGAGCGGTTTATCAAGTGGAAACCCACTGTGCTTTATGCGGGTATGGCGTTGGGCTTGGCGTATGCCGTTTGGATTGCGCGGAAAAATTTTCTCAAGATACTTTTAGGCGGTCAGCTCGAGTTGCCGGATTCGGTGTGGTACCGCCTGAATATGGCGTGGGTGCTTTACAGCGCTTTTATGGCCGCGATCAACGCCTATGTGGCCCATTACTACAGCACCGAAGACTGGGTGAACTTCAAGCTTTGGGGTTACGTGTTTCCCTTGGTCTTTATCATCGGCCAAGGTATTTTTATTGCGCCCCATTTAAAAGCACCAGCGAACGCCGATGACGCACATAACGAATCCAAGGGCGGTCCCACACCATGACCGCTGACGCACACGCCGACCTGAGCCCCACCACAGCCAACTTAGAAAAGCGCCTTGTAGAGCGCCTCAATCCCGCTGCGATGGAGGTGATCGACGAGAGTTACCAACACGCAGGCCATGTGGGGGCCAATGACAGCGGTTTTGGCACCCACTTTCGGGTTCGCATCACTTCACCTTTATTTACAGGCAAGAGCCGCGTTGCCTGCCATCGGCTTGTGTATGATGCTTTGCAAGATTTCATTGACGAAGGCTTGCATGCCTTGGCCATTGAGACCGAATACCCTGCTAAATAATCCCCTTAAGCCTTTTCTCAAAACGCACCGAAAGAAACCGAATGAAGAAACAGTTTGTCTTGGCCGCCGTAGCCGCCATTTTTGCCACCTGCGCAACCGGCGTGATGGCGCAAAACGTTGCCCTTGTCAATGGCAAAGCCGTTCCTAAAGCCCGTATCGAAGCCTTGGCGCAGCAAGTCGCCCGCTCCGGCCGCCCCGTAACCGCAGAGATGCAAGGCCAGCTGCGCGAAGAAGTGATCGCCCGCGAGATCTTTACCCAAGCCGCCCAGGCCCAAGGTTTAGACGCCACCGACGACTTCAAAATGCAAATGGAATTAACCCGCCAGTCGCTCCTGATTCGCGAATTGTTTACCTCATACCAAAACAAGAATCCGATTACCGATGCGGAAATGAAAGCCGAATACGACAAGTTTGCTGCGGCTAACAGCGGCAAAGAGTTCAAGGCCCGCCACATCTTGGTAGAAAAAGAAGACCAGGCCAAAGCCATCATCGCCCAGCTGAAAAAAGGCGGCAAGTTTGAAGAAATCGCCAAAAAGTCGTCTAAAGACCCAGGCTCTGGCGCCAAAGGCGGAGACCTCGACTGGGCCAGCGCCAGCAGCTACGTTAAAGAATTCTCAGACGCCTTGGCCGCTTTAGGCAAAGGTAAAACCACCGAGACACCGGTTAAAACCCAGTTCGGTTTTCACATCATCCGCTTAGATGACGTTCGCGATGCGCAACTTCCAAAGTTTGAAGACGTGAAGCCCCAAATTTCTCAGCAGTTAATGCAACAGAAAATGGGCAAATACCAAGAAGAGCTTCGGTCTAAAGCGAAGGTCGAATAACAAAAAACGCGGCTAGTCCGCGTTTTTTTATGTCAACGTTGCCCAGGCCTGCCCCGCGCCAGCGCAAAGTAAGAACAAACTCAAAATGCAACTGCGCTGCCAAGTCCACAGCGGGTCAGCATAAAAGTTAGCCGATAAAAAACCTGCGTTACTGAGATCAAAACATCCATGAAAAACGGCCATCCACACCAAGGCGAAGCCGCGTAGCGCGTCGACTGCTTCTATTCGGTGTGGGTTCATGCGCTTTTTAGGAACTACGGGCTGAAGCGCTCGAAAAATTGCGCGGGTGAGAGTATTTCGACTCCCTTAAATGTTTTCACTACCCTCAAATCTGGGTCGCCAGAAATAAGGATGCTTGCCCCTGAATCGATTGCAAGCTCAATGAATTTGTCATCCGTTTTATCTCGACTTACCGATACCGCCGCCGATACTTCAAAGCGATGGATGGATTGTGCAATCTTAGCTAGGTGTCTTAAGCGGCCAGAATCGCCGAAATAGCGGTCAAATTTTGATCGAGCAATGCGAGTTTCAAGTTCATGCCAAGTGTCTTTATTCTGCGCAATTACAAAATGCTCTACGGCGAGTGCTAGAACTTGTGCGGTCTTCGATTGTGGAAGCAAGCCCGCACTAATTAAAACATTGGTATCGATGACGATGTAAGCGAGTTCAGTCTTCATTAAGCAAACGCATTACATCGTCTTCGGTTACCCCCTCTTCGGCGGCTGCGTTGCTCATTTTTGAAAGGTGAAGTCGCATGGAATCCCCTGCGTCTTTGCCACGCAGCGGGTAGGTTTCACTAATGAGCGCAGCAACATGAAACGGGATGGTTTGGGTCGTCGCTTGGTAATCTTCATACGACAGAACGACTGCGACCGGGCGACCCCGGCGCGTAACCGCGACAGGTTGCCGCTGTGAAGCGTCGATCAGTGTCCCAAACTGGTTTTGGGCCGCAAGAGAAGTCATTGTGAGCATGTTCACCGCTCCTTAGATTAGGTATTACAGCCATTATAGCTGTTTCATCTGTTTTGCAACCTTAGAAATCAGAAACTCTTCGTGAGGAGGCAGGGCGCTGATCGGACTCATGTAATAACTCCCACAAAAATGACCATTTGCTTCAACAGGCCATCGGTTTATGCTTTCAGTGTCAAGATTTCCCGCGTCACCTCTTCCAGGCTGCGCAAAGGCTTGTGCTATTACCGATTTAACCATCAAAAGTAAGCGAATATTTTTATAAATTTTATGCGCCCAGATTTTTCGACGAATTTATGAAAATATCTTAGCAATACTTGTTTTTTTGAGTAAGCCTCGACAGCCGTCTCATCCAACCCACTTGCGGGCGTTGTGCCACAAGTGCATCCAAGGGCTTGCAGCGTTGGGATCTAAGGGCGACCAGCTCATCTGAATGGAGCGAAACACGCGCTCGGGGTGCGGCATCATCGCTGTGAAGCGGCCGTCGGCCGTGGTGACCGCCGTTAAGCCGCCGGGGCTGCCGTTGGGGTTGTAGGGATAGGCTTCGGTGGCTGCGCCTGTGTTGTCTACAAAGCGCATCGCAGCGATGGCTTTGCTGGCGTCGCCGCGGTGTTGGAAATTGGCAAAGCCTTCGCCGTGGGCCACAGCAATCGGCAAGCGTGCGCCGGCCATGTCTTGTAAAAACAGCGAGGGCGATGGCAAGACTTCGACCATGGAGAAACGGGCTTCAAAGCGCTCGCTTTGGTTGGTGGTAAACCGAGGCCAATGTTCTGCGCCGGGAATAATGTCGGCCAACTCTGCGAACATTTGGCAGCCGTTACATACCCCCAAACCAAAAGTATCTTTGCGGCCAAAGAATCCTTGGAACTGGTCGGCTAAGGCGGAGTTAAACGTAATCGACCGGGCCCAGCCGATACCCGCGCCCAAAGTATCGCCATAGCTAAAGCCGCCACACGCAACCACGCCTTGAAAATCAGCCAGCTTCGCGCGGCCGCTTTGCAAGTCGGTCATGTGCACATCAAAGGACTCAAAGCCCGCTTGGTCAAACGCATACGCCATCTCTAAGTGGGAGTTCACGCCCTGCTCACGCAAGACGGCGACCTTGGGTCGGTGCAACATCAAGGCCGGTGCGCTTAAAACGCTCAAAGCGCTCAAAGGTTTTGGAATATGAAAATGTAAACCCGGATCGCTTAGCGCACCAACACTTGTGTGCTCAGCGTCCGCACACGCGGGGTTGTCGCGCTGTTGGCAAATTTTCCAACTCACGCTGTCCCACACCTGGTGCAAATCGGCCAAGGCGGCCTTGAAAATCGGCTTGGCGTCGCGCCAAATTTGCAACTCGGGGCTGGCTTGGGTTTTACCAATGACATGGCTGTGTTTTGACAAGCCATGGGTGCGCAGGGTTTGCATGACCGCGTTGCGGTCTCCGGTTCGAATTTGCAACACCACGCCCAACTCTTCGTTGAACAAGGCTTTGAGCGATAACTCATTGCGCCGGCCGCTCACTTGGCCCGCCCAGTTTTTGCTGTCACCGACATCCATTCGGCTATCCGTTACGCCGTCGCCTTCGGTCACCAGCATGTCGATATTGAGCGCCACGCCGACCCGGCCCGCAAACGCCATTTCAGCCACCGCAGCCACCAAGCCGCCGTCGCTGCGGTCGTGGTCGGCCAGAATTTTTTTCTCTGTTCGCAGGGCGTTAACGGCATCGACCAAAGCCACCAAGTCGTGGGCTACATCCAAATCAGGAACCTGGTCGCCGACTTGGTTGAGGGTTTGGGCCAAGATGCTGGTCGCCATGCGGTTTTTTCCGTGGCCTAGGTCCACCAGCACCAGCGTGGTGTCTTCGCCCGATTGCAATTGCGGGGTCAAGGTGCCACGCACATCGGCCAAGCTTGCAAACGCGCTCACGATCAAAGACACCGGCGAAGTAACTTTTTTGGCTCCGTCGCCAGATTGCCATTGGGTTCGCATTGACAGCGAGTCTTTGCCCACGGGAATAGACACACCCAAGGCCGGGCAAAGTTCCAAGCCCACGGCTTTGACCGTTGCGTAAAGCGCTGCGTCTTCGCCCGGCTCGCCGCAAGCGGCCATCCAATTGGCAGAAAGCTTTACTCGGGACAGCTCTATCGGCGCGGCCAGCAAGTTGGTAATCGCCTCCGCCACCGCCATACGGCCTGAAGCTGGCGCGTTCACCGAGGCCAAGGGCGTGCGCTCGCCCATGGACATGGCCTCACCCGCAAAGCCTTTGAAATCTGCCAAAGTGACAGCGCAGTCGGCCACAGGCACTTGCCAAGGCCCAACCATTTGGTCACGGTGGGTTAATCCGCCAACCGTGCGGTCGCCAATGGTGATCAAGAAACGTTTTGACGCGACTGTGGGGTGCGCTAAGACTTGGATCACGGCTTGTTCTAAAACCACGTCGGTTAAATCCAGTGGCGCAAATTCGCGGTGTATGGTGCTGACGTCGCGGTGCATCTTGGGCGGCTTGCCGAGCAAGACGTTCATCGGCATATCCACCGGCGACTGTTCCACACTATCAGCCAAGACCAGTTGGCGTTCTTCGGTAGCCACACCGACTACCGCAAACGGGCAGCGCTCGCGCTCGCACAGCGCCGTAAACAGCGCCAAGGACTCTGGCGCAATCGCCAAGACGTAGCGCTCTTGGCTTTCGTTGCACCAAATTTCTTTGGGCGCCATGCCGCTTTCTTCTAAGGGCACGGCCCGCAGGTCAAACCGAGCACCGCGCCCGGCGTCGTTGGTTAACTCTGGGAAAGCGTTGGAGAGCCCGCCGGCACCGACATCGTGGATCGCCAAAATGGGATTACCCACCGCGCCTGCCGCTTTGCCTTCCCCCAAGATCCAACACTGGTTAATCACCTCTTGCGCCCGGCGTTCAATCTCAGGATTGCCGCGTTGAACGGAATCAAAATCTAACTC
>SXSX01000250.1 GCA_005793295.1 Burkholderiales bacterium
GCAGGCGGCACAGGGCTCGCAAAGCATGTGCGCCAAGGATTCTCGGGTGCGCTTGCGCGTCAATTCGACCAAGCCTAACTGAGAAAAGCCTCCTGCCATGGTTTTTACCCGGTCGCGCTGCAGTTGTTTTTTAAACTCTGCAAGAACTTCTTCTTTATGGTCTTCGCGTCCCATGTCAATAAAGTCAGCAATGATGATGCCGCCTAAATTACGCAGTCGCAATTGCCTTGCAATGGCTTGGGCGGCCTCTAAATTGGTCTTAAAAATAGTGTCGTCAAAGTTGCGAGCGCCGACGTATCCGCCGGTGTTCACATCCACGGTCGTGAGAGCCTCGGTTTGGTCAACGATCAGGTAGCCGCCAGATTTCAGGTCGACGCGCCTTCCTAAGGCCTTGCTAATTTCTTCGTCGACAGAATAAAGATCGAAAATCGGACGTTCACCTTTGTAATGCTGGAGTTTTTGGGCCGCCATAGGCATGAACTCAGAACCAAAAGCACGCAAAGCCTCAAACTGTTCTCGTGAATCGACACGAATGGTTTGGGTCCCCTCCCCCACCAGGTCGCGCAAAACACGTTGTAATAAATTGAGATCTTGGTGGAGCAAGCTTTGCGCTGGCAAAGTGATAGACGCCTCTTTAATTCGTGCCCAAGCTTTGCGAAGGTAAGCAATGTCTTCAGCTAACTCGGGATCGCTTGCGTCTTCTGCATTAGTCCGCAAAATGAAACCACCGCCTTGACTACCGCAGAGTAATTGCATGCGGTTTCTAAGCTCTTCACGTTGCGCAAGTGGGATTTTTTGGGATACGCCGATATGGTCATCTTGCGGTAAAAAAACCAATAAACGCCCCGCAATACTGATTTGGGTCGACAGGCGTGCCCCTTTGCTGCCGATCGGGTCTTTGATCACCTGCACCATCAAGGATTGGCCTTCAAACACCTGGCGCTCTATCGGGGTTTGCGACTGGGTTGCCCGCGCAGCGCTAATCGTTTCTCCCACTGATGGTGGGTTCCAAACGTCTGCCACATGCAAAAACGCGGCGCGTTCTAAGCCAATGTCAATAAATGCAGATTGCATCCCAGGCAACACGCGGGAAACTTTACCAAGGTAGACGTTGCCTACCAAGCCGCGCTCTAACGTTCTTTCCACATGCAATTCTTGGACTGCGCCATGCTCAATAATGGCCACACGCGTTTCTTGCGGTGACCAATTAATCAAAATATCTTGCTGCATGTGTTTATTTTAGGCTGCGTAAAGCCTGCGCCGTCTCAAACAATGGAAGTCCCATGATGCCAGAGTAACTTCCAGAAATACGAGAAATAAACGCTGCCGCTAGACCCTGAACCGCATAAGCGCCCGCTTTACCCATCGACTCACCGGTTTCGATATAGCTTGTAATTTCTTGATCGGAAAGTGATGCAAAGGTCACCAGAGAGATGCTGCAAGCGCGTACCGGTTGGTTACTGTGTCCTAATGAAATAGCTGTCAATACGCGATGGGTTTGGCCTGAAAGGGCTTTAATCATGTGAGCCGCGTCGTCAAAACTCTCCGGTTTTCCGAAAATTTTTCGACCCAAAGCCACTGTGGTGTCAGAACACAAAATGGGCGCTGGTGGTAAATTTCTAAGCTCTCTGCGGTGGTGTGCTGCAAGCCACTTTAAATCAGTTACGCGTTGCACATATTTTTGAGGCGCTTCGTTTGGCAAAACGGCTTCCATCGCTTCCGCGTCTTCGTTCGCATCAGGCAAAAGAAGCACATATTTAACGCCCAACTGGGTTAACAACTGGCTGCGTCTTGGGCTTTGCGATGCCAAATAAATAAAGTCACTCATGTGAATAGTTTATTCGCGGTGGTAGGGATGGTTGGCGTTGATGGACCACGCACGGTACAACTGCTCAATCAAAAGCACTCTTGCAAAAGCGTGTGGCAAGGTCAGATCAGAAAGCCGAATTCGCTCGTTCGCCGACTGTTTGAAAGCAGGACAAATCCCATCGGGCCCGCCGATCACTAAAGCAACGTCGCCACCGCCGAGTTGCCACTCGGTCAAACGGCCAGACAAAGCCAGCGTGCTTAATTGCGTTCCTCGCTCATCAAGTACAACCACCCTTGCACCCTTGGGAATGGCCGTCTCAATACGCGCTCGTTCTGCGGCATAAAGCGTTTCTAAAGTCTTCGATCCGCGCGGCTCAGTTTTAACTGCCTTGAGTTCAATTTTGATTTCATGGGGAAAGCGCTTGGCGTAATCATCCCAGGCATGTTGCGCCCAGTCAGGTACGCGCTGACCGACCGCAACAATCACCAAACGCATGGGTGTTTCAACCCTTGCGAACGGGCGCTCGCTTCGCTACTGGCTTAGCGGCAGATTTAGCTGCCGTCTTTTTAGCCGCAGCGGCTTTAGATGCCAAATTCTTCTTGATCTGCGCTTTAGATGGGAAAGCCTCAGCAACCCCAATTTTGGCTGCGTTGGAGCGGCGCAAGGTCGTCGCTGGTTTGGCTGGCTCCACCCCCGCTTTTTTAACCGCCTCAGGCTTGGCAACGCCTAATTTGAGACGCACAGGCTTTTCGCCCCACAATTCTTCTAAATGGTAATACGCCCGAAAGCTAGGTTGCATCACGTGAACAACGGCTTGACCACAGTCAATAATGATCCACTCACCGTTGCCTTCGCCTTCAACGCGTGGCTTGGGAAAACCTGCTTCACGCACCGCATCGCGAACACTTGCAGCCAAGGCCTTGGTTTGGCGGTTCGAGGTACCCGAGGCAATGATGACTCTCTCAAACAAGGCGGATAAATTTTCAGTATCAAAGACTTGGATATCTTGTGCTTTGACATCCTCCAAGCCGTCCACAATGACGCGCTGAAGTTTTTGAATGTCTTTTTTTACAAGGGTTGAAGTAGTCATCTGGCCGTTCGATAAAGTTGATGGTTGGCAATATAACGCGCAACCGGCTCGCACACCAGCGAATCGATGCGGGTGCTGTTTTGTACGCAGTAGCGAATTTGGGTTGAACTCTGGGGCATGGGAGGCATTTCTAAGCGCTTTGTCGCAAAAAGCGCGTCATTTTCATCGCCAACCTTGCTAGCAGCGCTCACTGATAGTGAACGTGAAGCTACTGAAATTATAGCAAGCCCAGGGATTTCCTTGGCCCGGTGCCACTCTGACAGATGCATCGCTTGGTCTTGGCCCACCAGCAGGAAAAATTGGGCCGCTGGGAATTGGCTGCGCAAGTGCTCCAACGTATCCATCGTGTAACTCGGCCCAGAGCGCAAAGTCTCACAGTCATCAACGACCGCGCAGTCAATATCTGCAAAAGCCAGGCGACACATTTCCAGTCGGTGCTTTGGATCACTGAGGGGACGATCCTTGTGCCAAGCGCTCCCCGTGGGAATGACGTGCAAGGCGTCCAACTGCAGCTGCTCGATAGCCGCTTGGGCCAATGCCATGTGCCCCAAATGCGGTGGGTCAAACGCACCCCCAAAGACGCCTATTTTGAGAACGCGACTCAAACCCAATTCCTTGGAGGCAAGTACTTTTCAACCAGCTCTGCCTCTGGCGTTCCAGAAGCTGGAATAGTTTGGTAGGACCATGTGGCATGGGGCTGCATGGACATCAAAATGGATTCAGTACGTCCCCCCGACTGAAGGCCAAAGTGTGTGCCTCTGTCCCACACCAAGTTAAATTCAACATACCGACCGCGCCGGTACAGCTGAAACGCTTTTTCGCGAGCGCCATACGTCATGTCCTTGCGGCGCTCGACAATGGGCATATAAGCGCTTAAAAATGCATCCCCCACTGACTGCAACATCGCAAAACTTTGGTCTTGGCCTAACTCAGAAAAATCATCAAAAAATACCCCGCCAATGCCACGGGCTTCCATCCGATGTTTAAGGAAAAAGTAATCATCACACCAGGTCTTAAAGCGCGGGTATTTGTCTGCGCCAAAAGGGTCTAACGCCAATTTGCAGGTTTGATGAAAGTGGGTTGCGTCCTCTTCAAATCCATAAAAAGGCGTTAAGTCCATGCCGCCACCAAACCAGCAGACGTTTTGGCCCTCGGCGGTTTTTGCAGCAATCATGCGCACATTCATATGCACCGTAGGCACATACGGGTTGCGGGGATGAAAGACCAGAGAAACACCCATGGCCTCAAAAGGAGCACCTGACAGCTCAGGGCGGTGTTGGGTTGCGCTTGGCGGGAGCTTGGGGCCTGTGACATGCGAAAAACCACAGCCCGCCCGCTCAAAAACGACACCGTTTTCGAGAACCTGCGTGACGCCATTGCCCTGCAATACATCTTCAGGCGCTTTTTCCCAGGGATCGACAAGAAAAGCGCCGCCATCGATTTGAGCCACAGCCGACGTAATGCGTTCTTGCAGAGCCCGCAAATACTTGCGAACGAGCTCGGGGGTGGCGGGTGCTTGGGGCGTCATTGCAATTAAATCGAGGTGTTGGAACGCGGATTCGTTTTGTCAGCCAAAAGTACCACGGGTGTCGCATTTTCAGGAATACAGCCTTTTGCGCTTGAGAAAAACTCTGCAATTCGGGGGAAGTCTCGATCTGCATCGCCGGTTAAATGCAAAAAGTGGGTCGCATCGATGCAGCGTAGGCCAAAGTCAAGCTTAACCAAACACACGGGGACATTTGCGTGCACTGCCGTTTTATAAAAGCCGCTGCGCCAGCCCGGTGCTTTTTTACGGGTACCTTCGGGCGAAAGCCCAAGCCAAAAATAGTGGTTCTTTGACTTTGCAGTGGCAAATGCCTCGATCGCCTGTCCGACAAGTCCACCAGGAACATGCCGATCTACAGGAATTCCACCAATCCAACGCAACCAAGGGCCAAACAAGGGAATTCGAAACAAACTGTCTTTGCCCCAAAACTGCAATTGCACCCCAATCGACCATTTGGCCATGACCGCCACTACAAAATCCCAGTTGCTGGTATGGGGATAAACCACAAAAATGCCTTGCAAACCCGGTAAGCCATTGAATTCAACACGCCAACCCCAGCACGCCAAAAGCCAGCGAGCCAAACGGTTGCCTTGCAATTGAACTGGATGCACGTTCAACCTTTGAGAGCCCGGTGGCCAATATCGGATCGAAACTGCATGCCCTCGAAATGAATACCTTTGATGGCTTCATAGGCATGCAGCTGTGCCGCTTTCACCGTAGCGGCCAGGGCTGTCACACACACAACCCGCCCGCCCGATGTTTGAAGCAGCCCATCATGAAGCGCCGTTCCTGCATGAAATACAAACACATCTTCGTTAGATGCTGTATTTCCGGTGATCCTGTCCCCTTTGCGCGGAGACTCTGGGTAACCATGCGCAGCTAACACCACGCCCAATGCGGTTCGACGGTCCCATTGCAACTCTAAATCGGCAAACGTGGTGTCATCCAAAGCTTGCGTTGCGGCCCACAAAACATCGACTAAATCGGTTTTCAGCCGCGCCATGATGGGCTGGGTTTCTGGATCGCCCATCCGACAATTGAATTCCAGAGTTTTCAATTGGCCTTTGGCATCGATCATCAAGCCAGCATAAAGAAAACCAGTGAATTCGATACCATCCTTGGCCATGCCTTTGAGGGTGGGAGAAATGACTTCGCGCATCGCTCGGGCATGGATTTCTGGGGTCACAACCGGCGCGGGGGAGTAGGCGCCCATGCCGCCAGTGTTAGGTCCTTTGTCACCAGTGAGTAACCGCTTGTGGTCTTGGCTTGTCGCCAAGGGAATGGCATTTTTACCGTTACACATCACGATAAAGCTGGCTTCTTCCCCCTGTAAAAATTCTTCAATCACTACCCTAGCTTCACCGCCGTTATGGACAACGCCTAGGGTATTGTCAAGCAGCATAAAGTCAACCGCGTCGTGGGCCTCTTTAAGCGTCATCGCCACGACAACGCCTTTTCCTGCCGCCAGGCCGTCGGCCTTGACCACAATGGGCGCTCCCTTGGCATCAACATAGGCATGGGCCGCTTGTGCATCGGAGAAGGTCTCAAATACCGCAGTAGGAATACCGTGGCGCTGCATAAAGGCTTTAGAAAAAGCCTTGGAACTTTCTAACTGGGCAGCGGCTTGGGTGGGTCCAAAAATACGCAGGCCGTGGGCCCGAAAATCATCGACGATGCCTAAAGCCAGCGGTCCTTCTGGGCCTACAACAGTAAGGTCGATTTTGTTTTCTAGCGCCCAAGTTCGTAGCGCAACCAGATCGGTAATAGGAATGTTTTTTAAGCGAATATCAGTGGCCGTACCTGCATTACCAGGGGCGACGTACACCATTTGCACCTTAGGCGACTGCGCCAATTTCCAAGCCAAAGCATGTTCTCTGCCGCCTGCGCCAATGACAAGAATATTCATAGTTCAGCGTTGTGGTAAACCTCTTGCACATCGTCCAGGTCTTCCAGAACGTCCAATAATTTTTGCATTCGCAATGCGTCTTCGCCTGAGAGTTCGATCGAGTTTTCAGCCCGCATGGTCACTACGGCTTCCTCTGCCACCAAGCCTGCTGCGTCTAAGGCTGCTTTAACTGCTTCAAAGTCAGCATAGGCGGTAAGGACTTCGATAACGCCATCGTCATGCGCAATGACATCTTCTGCGCCGGCCTCTAAAGCCACTTCCATGACCTTGTCTTCGCTCGTTCCGGGGGCGTAAATCATCTGGCCGCAGTGCTTAAACTGAAAAGCCACGGAGCCTTCCGTACCCATGTTGCCACCGTGTTTGCTAAATGCGTGGCGAACTTCAGCGACGGTTCGAACCTTGTTATCGGTCATCGTATCCAGAATAATCGCAGCGCCGCCGATCCCATAACCCTCATAACGAATTTCTTCGTAGCTCACGCCCTCTTGGTTTCCGGTGGCCTTATCAATGTTGTATTTGATACGGTCGGCAGGCATATTGGCGGCCTTGGCACGTTCAACCGCCAAGCGCAAACGCGGGTTCATCCCTAAATCACCACCACCAGAGCGGGCCGCGACGGTAATTTCGCGGATGATTCGAGTCCAAACCTTGCCGCGCTTTTCGTCTTGCCGACCTTTGCGGTGTTGAATATTGGCCCATTTACTGTGTCCTGCCACGAAAAATCCTTCAAAAATTCGTTACCCTACGGTCTAGATTGTACTTTTCCAAGGAACACCGTGATTACCATTTCCGCCTCAGCCAAACCCCATGTTCACCTGATTGACCATCCCTTGGTTCAACACAAGTTGACTTTGATGCGAAAAAAAGAAGCCAGTACCAACAGCTTTCGCCGCTTGCTCGGAGAACTCAGTAGCCTGATGGCGTACGAAGTGACGCGCGATATGACGACCCAAGATGTTGAGATTGAAACACCGCTTGAGCCCATGCAGGCCAAAATGATTGACGGAAAAAAATTAGTGTTTGTGTCGATTCTTCGTGCTGGTAATGGAATTTTGGACGGGGTTTTATCCGTCGTTCCAGGTGCGCGTGTGGGCCATATTGGTTTGTAC
Organism: Burkholderiales bacterium; assembly: GCA_005793295.1. Lineage (GTDB taxonomy): Bacteria > Pseudomonadota > Gammaproteobacteria > Burkholderiales > Burkholderiaceae_C > Allorhodoferax. The sequence continues at coordinate 7,462 of SXSX01000250.1, forward strand.
CGTGACCCCAAAAC
>SXSX01000251.1 GCA_005793295.1 Burkholderiales bacterium
ACACAGCTCTCGATTGTAATGGGGCTCGCTTGCGTCAAACGTACACAATCAAACACTTCCTTCGCGCTCCACCACCAGAATTCGAGCCGCGCCAAGCGGATGAGCCACATGCTCACACCCTACGCCAGCAAAGAACACATCACCTGCCTCCAACGTTGCTATTTCTTCTTGACCGTTTTCACGGTAATGCATTTGGACCCTCCCATCGAGCACGGCAAAAACTTCTTCGCCTTCGTTGGTATGCCACTTGTAAGGCTGGTCTGTCCAGTGAAGTCGGGTCGTGGTGCCGTTCATATTGGCAATATCAAGAGCTGCCCACGGGCGGTCCCCGGTGAACTCGCGACTTCGAATGATTTTCATGGGTGCAGTCATTTTCAAACCTTGGCTTCAGCCTGTTCCAAAAACAGTGCTTGCAAGTCACTTAGAAAATCAAAACCCCGCACGGTAGGGCGAACGCGGGCGAAGTCTCTCTCGATGAGCCCTTTGCGTTCTGCCTCTTTCAAAGGCCTCTCAATGGCGGAGAGCGGAAGTCCGGTGCGCTCAGTGAACTCTTGCAATGCGAAACCGTTGCGTAAACGCAGGGCGTTGAGCATGTACTCAAAAGGCAAGTCCGCGCGACTCACCTCTTCACTTTGCGCCAGCGCATTGCCAGCCAAGGCTTTGTCTTGGTAAGCGCGGGGGTCGCGGATGCGCACCTGGCGCACTACCCGATGGGCAAAACTGAGCTTGCTGTGGGCGCCAGCGCCAATGCCGAGATAGTCCCCAAACTGCCAGTAATTGAGGTTGTGTTTGCAGCGGTGGCCGTCTTTCGCATAGGCGGAGACTTCGTAGCGGTTCAGGCCCGCACTTTGCATGGTCTCGGTAATGCGGTCCAGCATGGCGTAAGCCATGTCGTCTTCGGGAATCAGCGGGGGAAATTTGGCAAAGTAGGTGTTGGGTTCAATGGTGAGGTGGTAAATGGAAATATGGGGTGGCGAAAACTGCAATGCCAGCGCCATGTCTTCGTCTACCTGCTTCAGCGTTTGTCCTGGAAGCGCATACATGATGTCTAGATTAAAAGTTGAAAAAGAGCGGGCGGCTTCTTCAACTGCCGCGATGGCTTGCGCGCGGTTATGTACTCGGCCCAGAGCCTGTAAATGGGCATCGTTAAAGCTTTGCACTCCAATCGACAAACGCGTCACCCCCGCACTGGCAAAAGCGCGAAAGCGGTCTTTCTCGAAAGTTCCGGGGTTAGCTTCCATCGTGATTTCACAATCCGCTGCCAAGCGAATTCGAGCGCGAATCGCGCCAAGGAGTCGGTCGATCGCATCAGGAGAAAACAAACTCGGCGTTCCGCCGCCGATAAAAATAGTGTGAACGCTGCGGCCCCAAATGAGAGGAAGTGCGGCCTCTAAATCTGCGATCACGGCATCGACATAGCGCTCTTGGGGAAGCGGGCCTTCGGGCTGCTCGTGGGAGTTGAAATCACAGTACGGGCATTTCTTTAAGCACCAAGGCAAATGCACATACAAAGATAAGGGTGGCAAGGCCGATAACTGTAAGGTGCCCGGGCGCATGAAGTGCGCAATGTCGTTGGGCTCAACGGCGGGGACCGCGGAGAGGGTGGCAGCGATAGGAATCATGCAACCCAGTCCTAAGCGCTCAGCCAGCGCTCGCGCATCAGAGCCACCATGGCCTTTGCGGCGCGGCCGCGGTGGCTGTTGGCATTTTTCACATCCACAGGCAACTCCGCAAATGTTTTTTGAAACTCAGGAATCCACATCACCGGATCAAAACCAAAACCATTGCTTCCCATTGGCGCACGGGTAATTTCACCCACCACGCGGCCCACAGCGACCAAGGGCTCCGGGTCTTCTGCAAAACGCACCGCGACCAACGTACTAACCAAGGCAGCGCGGCGTTGAGTCACATTCTGCATTTGCTCCAACAAAGCGACGACGTTATTGTCATCGCCTTTGGAGTAACCGTATTGCGTGGCGTAGTAGGCGGTATCGACACCAGGCAAACCGCCAAAGGCATCCACACACAAACCAGCGTCATCGGCAAGTGCAGGCAAGCCGGTGTGCATTGCCGCATTACGCGCTTTGGCCAACGCGTTTTCTAAAAATGTACGGTGCGGCTCCGGGGCCTCTGCCACGCCTAAATCGCCTTGGCAGACCAAGGTACAACCCAGCGGCGCAAACAAGGCTTGTAACTCCGCGAGCTTGCCCGCATTGTTCGAGGCTAAGACAATTTTCATGGAGGTAAAAGTTAAGTCAAAAATCAGGTCAAAGGCTGAGCCAAGGCTTTTTGCTGCAGGGCCATCAATTCCACAATTCCGTTTTCAGCCAAATGCAGCAGCTGATCCATTTCTGAGCGGGAAAAAGCCGCTCCCTCCGCCGTGCCTTGGACTTCAACAAAGTGTCCAGCGCCCGTCATCACCACGTTCATATCGGTATCGCAATCGGAGTCTTCGGTGTACTCTAAATCGAGCAAAGGCGTGCCCTGCACAATGCCCACCGAAATCGCAGCAACGGCAGAAATAATGGGCGACTCCGTGATCTTACCGTGGGCGAGCAAGAAGTTCACGGCGTCTTGGGCCGCTACAAACGCCCCGGTAATTGCTGCGGTTCGGGTGCCGCCGTCGGCTTGAATGACATCGCAATCCAAGGCAATGGTGCGTTCACCCAAAAGTTTTAAATCAAACACCGCCCGCAGCGATCGGCCAATCAGACGCTGAATTTCTTGGGTGCGTCCGCTTTGTTTTCCCCGAGCGGCTTCACGGTCGCTGCGGGTATGGGTCGCACGGGGCAACATACCGGATTCGGCGGTCACCCAGCCTTCTCCGCTGCCGCGCTTGTGGGGTGGGACGCGCTCTTCTACTGAGGCGGTACACAACACTTTGGTGCCACCAAACTCAATCAGAACTGAGCCTTCGGCGTGAACGGTATAGCCTCGGGTGATGCGCACCGGGCGCAGAGCATGGGCGGCGCGGGCGCCACTGCGAATAAATTGGGTCATAACAAGCCTTTCAATGGGAATTGGCCCAATTATCGATGCATCGCCCCCGCGCAATGGGCAAGAAGGCGGTTATTCTTGGCGCAGTTTATTGTTCCAAGGATGTAAGACATGCCGGTTTTCAGTATGACGGGCTACGCCAGCGCGCAGCACAGCTCAGCCAATAGCGCCGAACAGGCCAACCCGCCCACGGCCCAATTGGGGCTAGAGATTCGCTCAGTCAACAGCCGTTTTTTGGACCTCACGTTCAAACTTCCCGAAGACCTGCGGCAGCTTGAACCCGCCTTGCGGGACCTACTGAGCACCCAATTGAAACGTGGCAAGGTCGAGGTTCGCGCATCTATTGAGGTTCAAAACGCCAACAGTGTGAGTGACCCTTCCCCCAAACTCTTGCAACGCCTCAACGCCGTCCAAGACAACGTCAAAGCTTGGTTGCCCTTAGCCAACGCCTTGAGCGTGGCCGATGTCTTGCGACTCGCTGCAAGCGAGCAGTCTAGCCACCGCGATTGGAGTCAAGACTTGATTCCCTTGGCTGAGACCGCGCTCAAAGCCTTGTTGGCAGCCCGCCAGCGTGAAGGCGCAAGACTCGGAAAAATGCTGCTTGATCACATTGCCCAGCTTCGAACATTGGCTGAAAAATCGATTCCTTTGGTACCTCAACTTGTGGCGCAGCAACGCCAACGCTTTTTAGAACGCTGGAAAGAGGCGATGGCGCTAACCGATGGCAGCTCCCTGCCCGAGGCCGCGCAAGACCGGGCACTGACAGAAGCCACCGCGTTTGCGATTCGCATTGACGTTGCTGAAGAACTCACCCGGCTGAATTCACACCTTGACGAGCTAGAACGCCTGATCAAAAAAGGCGGCGAGATTGGCAAACGGATGGACTTTTTAATTCAAGAACTGCACCGCGAGGCCAACACCATGGGCTCCAAATCTGCCGCCTTGGAACTCACCCATATTTCAGTAGATATGAAAGTCTTGATCGAACAAATGCGCGAACAAGTCCAGAACATAGAATAGTCCAACATTTAGCCAACCGTTAACCCTGTATG
>SXSX01000252.1 GCA_005793295.1 Burkholderiales bacterium
GAGGGCCAATTAGGTGATTTGCCTTAAGTTTGTATAATAAAAGGCTTCGCAGCGCATGAGTGGCTCCGCGGCGAAGCTTGTTACCCCACCTAAGAGGCTCCCGCTAGTGGAGCGCCGACCGTGGAAAAGAGCCCAACAAACCCTTCTTTTTAAAGAGAAAACTCATGTCAACTTTCAGCGCAAAACCCGCTGAGGTCGTGCACGAGTGGTTTGTGGTTGACGCGACCGATAAGGTCCTCGGACGAGTAGCCAGCGAAGTTGCTCTCCGTTTGCGCGGCAAACACAAGGCCATTTACACGCCTCACGTAGATACAGGCGACTTCATTGTCGTCATTAACGCAGCTCGCCTGCGCGTCACGGGTGCCAAACCCATCGACAAAGTGTATTACAGCCACTCAGGCTACCCCGGCGGCATTTCCGCCATCAACTTTCGCGATATGCAAGCCAAGTTCCCCGGCCGTGCTTTGGAAAAAGCCGTCAAGGGCATGCTTCCAAAAGGCCCTCTGGGCTACGCGATGATCAAAAAACTCAAGGTCTATGGTGGTGCTGAGCATCCCCATACCGCCCAACAGCCTAAAGTGCTGGAAATCGCAGGAGCTGCAAAATGATTGGTGATTGGAACAATGGAACCGGTCGTCGCAAATCCAGCGTAGCCCGCGTTTTCTTGAAAAAAGGCTCCGGCCAAATCGTCGTGAATGGCAAAGCCATTGAAAATTTCTTTGGTCGTGCTACTTCCATCATGATTTGCAAGCAACCTCTGCTTTTGACCAACCATGCCGAAACTTTCGACATCATGGTCAATGTGGCTGGCGGTGGCGAATCTGGTCAAGCTGGCGCAACCCGCCACGGAATCACACGCGCTTTAATCGATTACGATGCGACCCTCAAGCCTATGCTTAGCCAAGCCGGCTTCGTCACGCGTGATGCGCGCGAAGTTGAGCGTAAGAAGGTCGGCTTCCACGGCGCGCGCCGTCGCAAGCAGTTCTCCAAGCGTTAATCCTTCACCGGATTGCAAAAAAGGCCGCCCGAGCATCGCTTGGGTGGCCTTTTGTTCTTTAAGGGTTCTTTATGCGCTTTCGATTGTTACGCCGCCGACTCACCATCAGCGCACCGCGCATGTCGGTGCGCAGCGCCCTCCCTTGGCCTTTTCGCTGGGTCTTGATCGCGGTTGTTTTCGGATTTTGCGCAGCCATCGGTTTGTGGGCCTTTGAGTTTGGGCGCGATATTGCTGGCTTAGAAAAGGGCCATTCTGAAGAACTGATAAAAACGCGCGCTAAGGTGGCCAGCCTACAAGCCGACTTAGACGCCGCTATTGAGCAACGCGACCAAGCGCAGTCGATAGCCAATACAGCAGGGGTTTTGGTCGCCACAGAAAAAGCGACAACGGGACTGATGGCGGCGCAGGTTAAATTACTGGAAACAGACAACCAAAGACTTCGCGATGACTTGGGGTTTTTCGAGAAGTTGATTCCTGTTGCCGCCAACGACGGCTTGGCGATTAGAGGCTTGCAGGCCGAGGTCAAAGATACTGGCAAAATCCGCTGGCAAGTGCTTGTCATTCAATCGCGCAAAAATGCGCCAGAATTTGCTGGGCGCATTGAGATATCGCTGAATGGAACGCTCAATGGAAAACCATGGGCGGGTAGCGTACCCAGCGGAGGTGTACAAATTAAAATGGCGCAATATGGCCGTTTTGAAGGTGAGTTTGAGGTGCCCATTCAAGTGACGGTAAAAGGACTTACTGCGAGGGTGATGGAGGGCGCGGTAGTCAGGGCAACACAAGTGGCAAAGTTATGACCCGTGAAAGGGCCTGCTTTTTACGTAATTTGCGAGGATCAACATGTTCAACAAGAAAAAACAACCCCCGCTGAGAAGCCTGATTGCCGAAGGTGCGCGCGTCAGCGGAGACATCTTTTATTCCGACGGCTTGCGGATCGAGTGTGAAATTATTGGAAATATCCATCCCAATAACTCCAATCCCAGCATTCTGGTGATTTCTGAGTTCGCTGTTGTCTGCGGGTCTGTGAGCGCGGACCACATCATTGTGAACGGCCGTATTCAAGGCAACGTCATGGCTAGGCTGATGTTAGAAGTTCAACCCAGCGCGCGGATTGAAGGTGACGTTCAGTATGGTTCTTTAGAACTCCACCAAGGAGCCCTAGTCAATGGCCGCCTCACACCGCTTATCGGCGAAGAGGGAAAGCCCATACTGGCAGTAGAGTCAAATCCCGCATAAATGAATATCCGAGCAAATTGCTGTACTATCCAAATTCACACATTTATTTTGTCGGAACTACACCATGAGCGCAGTCGCTGAATCCATCCCTACTGAAATGCCGGCCCCCATTTTGTTCACCGACAGCGCGGCGGCCAAAGTAGCTGACCTGATTGCCGAAGAAGGCAACACGGACTTGAAACTTCGGGTTTTCGTTCAGGGCGGTGGGTGTTCCGGATTTCAATACGGATTTACTTTTGACGAAATCACCAATGAGGACGACACGACCATGACCAAAAATGGCGTGTCCTTACTGATTGACGCCATGAGCTACCAGTACTTAGTGGGCGCAGAAATTGATTACAAAGAAGATTTGCAAGGCGCGCAGTTCGTGATCAAAAACCCCAATGCCACGACGACCTGTGGTTGCGGATCGTCTTTCTCGACCTAGACCTTTGGCCATATACCCCTCGCCACTTTCAGGCGAGGTAAATAGCGCCCAAAATACGAGTGCCCTTTGCGCCTGTGACACTAGGAACACTCGCAGGTTTACGCTGAATCGTTTGTTGCGCCAACCAGGCAAACGCACAGGCTTCCACAAGATGCGGTTCAATACCTAGTGCTTGAGAACTGCAAACATGGGTATCCGCTGCCATTGCCTGCAAGCGTTCCATCAAAGCCAAATTAAACGCACCGCCACCACACACCACCAAGGTTTCACAGACCAACGACGTTGAGCGCATTCCTTCAACACAAGCCCAGGCCGTTAAATCCATCAAGGTCGCTTGAACGTCTTTCGCAGGCAATTTCTCAAAGCCTTGCAACCGGGCTTCCAACCAATTCCCATTGAAAAGGTCTCTGCCGGTACTCTTGGGTGGGGGCTTCTTAAAAAACGCGTCATCTTGCAGCCGGGCCAGCAACGCCTGACTTACAGCGCCTTGGGCTCCCCATTGACCCCGGTCATCGAACGTTGCGCCGGTATGCAAATGGCACCAGGTGTCCATCAAGGCATTTCCCGGCCCGCAGTCAAAACCCAACAGAGGCCCTTGGGCCTGCGAGCTATTGGAATCAGGCACCAGTGTGATATTGGAGATTCCACCAATATTAATAATGGCCCGCGCCTGGGTTGGATGGCCAAAAAATGCGCGGTGAAAGGGTGGAACCAAAGGAGCACCTTGTCCGCCTGCGGCTAGGTCGCGACTTCGAAAATCAGCCACCACATCAATCCCACACCACTCAGCCAACAACGCTGGCTGGTTGAGTTGGATGGTGTAACCGATTGAATCAAATGCTTGTGGGCGGTGCCGCACCGTCTGGCCATGGGCACCGATGGCGCGAACCGCATTGGCGGGCAAATGGTGGGTTGTTAGCAACTCGGATACGACATCCGCATAAATACGGACCAGGGCATTGGCGGCTAAAGCACCGCGGTGAATTTCGTTTGGCCCCTCCGAGTTGAGGATCAAAAACTCTTCCCTCAAGGCAGGCGCAATCGCGCGGCTGGCATGGCCTATGACTTCGAGTGGAATGTGACCGTCTGTACTTCGCACCAAAACGCCATCGACACCGTCTAACGAGGTCCCCGACATGAGTCCAATAAACCATTCGGGCATGAACAACGAAGCCTTGTTTGGTTTACTGGACGTTGCCGATTTGCAATTGCGCTGCCGCGTTAAGCTGAGAGCGCGCCAGCTGTGCTACTTTGTCAAACTGCGGCTTTACAGAGGCGCTCACCGGCACGGGGGCGCTTTGGCGAGCGAGTGTCAACGGGTCTTTGTGTGCGCCATTGACCCTGAACTCGAAATGCAAATGGGGGCCGGTGGCCCATCCTGTGGACCCTACCAAGCCCACGTTTTGTCCTTGGCTTACGTTTTGGCCGCGCTTGACGTTGATACGGCTTAAATGCGCGTACACCGTGGTGTGGCTGCCAGAGTGTTTCACTATGACCACGTTACCAAAACCATTTTGTACCCCCGCAAAATCCACGACTCCATCTCCCACCGTTCGAACAGGAGTTCCGGTTGCCGCACCGTAATCCACGCCCAAATGGGCACGCCATGTCTGCAAAATCGGATGGAAACGTATCTTGAAGCCACTGGTAACCCGGGAAAAAGCCATGGGAGAAGCTAGAAATGCACGACGAAGACTCTCTCCTGCGAGAGTGTAATAGCCGCCTTTGGTCAGAGAATGTGTAGCTGAAGATGTGCTTTGGCCTAAAGCCTCTTGAAACCAAACGGCTTGGTAGGTTTTCCCTGCATTGAAGAATTCGGCGCTTATTACTCGCCCGGCCCGCAAGGGTTCGCCATCACCTTCAAGCGTTTCGTACACCACTGAAAAACGGTCGCCTTTTCGTAAAGCTCGGTGAAAGTCGATATCACCGGAAAAAATTTCTGCAACTTGAACGGCGATTGCATCTGGAATTTGCGCCTCATCGGTTGCTGCGAACAAAGAAGACTGAATGGTCCCGCTGGCCAAACGGGTACTTGCGCTCAGTGGTAAGGTTTCGAGCTCTGATTGCAAGCCGGCTGGGGTTTGTTGGATGCTTAGGCGCTTGAATTTACCGTCGTCTTCAGGGCTCCAGCGAACAGTCAAGCTGACCAACGCACTGTTGGCATCGGCCTCTGCACTTACATTTCTTCCCACGCGACCCAGTAAATGCTGCTGGGCCAAAGGATCTTTTCGCAAAAAGGCTGCGGCATTGGGGTCCGAAATACCTAAACGTTTTAACAGTGCATCTACGGTGTCTGCACTGCGGGTTTGATCGGTTCGATACAGCCTGAAAGCTTGCTGGGCTAACGCATCGGATTGCGGCGCAAGCGCTAAAGTATCAACCGTTTCAACGACGGTACGTATGGGTAACTTGTTTGCATCAGGGGCCAATGTTGCGACAGCATAGGACAGGCCTGTTCCCGCGAGCAATAGCGACGCCATTCCTGCGGCGATCCGCCGAGGATGGTTCTGGGCAACACGGGCTACATAGCCCATTGCACTTCGCACAACAGTTAACAATCCATCTACCAAAATAGGGCTCCGTAAGATCGGGCGTCACATTAAATGTGAGGGGCTCCGGGCTGCGACTGGGCCGGGACTAAAATCAGCCGCACAGCCCGCAATTTTCGCATGAGAGGGGCTGAAGTATATAGGGCTTACCCTTTGGATCTTAGAAAAACCCGTTATGAATCAAGCCTCTGAACCCTTATCTTCTGTCTCTGATGCCGTCAAAGAGGCTTTAGCCGTGTCTTTGCGGGGTTGTGACGAGCTCATCCCGCAAGACGAGTGGGTTAAAAAACTAGTTCGCTCCGAAGCCACGGGAAAACCTTTACGCATCAAACTCGGCCTGGACCCAACTGCGCCGGACATCCATGTGGGCCATACGGTGGTTCTCAACAAAATGCGCCAACTCCAAGATTTAGGCCATACCGTCATTTTTTTGATTGGTGACTTTACAAGCATGATCGGCGACCCTTCAGGGCGAAACACCACGCGGCCGCCACTCACAGCGGAACAAATCAAAGTCAACGCTGAAACTTATTACAAACAAGCCTCCTTGGTCCTTGACCCAGCCAAAACCGAAATTCGCTACAACAGCGAATGGAGTGATCCCTTGGGCGCACGCGGAATGATCGCTCTGGCTTCGCGCTACACCGTGGCGCGCATGATGGAACGCAATGACTTCCATGACCGCTATAAAGTGGGCCAATCCATCAGCGTTCACGAGTTTTTATACCCTTTGATGCAAGGCTATGACAGTGTTGCCCTTCGTAGCGACCTCGAGCTGGGCGGAACCGATCAAAAATTTAATCTTCTGGTAGGCCGTCAACTACAAGCTGAGTATGGGCAAGAGCCGCAATGCATTTTGACCATGCCGCTTTTAGAGGGTTTGGACGGCGTTGAAAAAATGTCCAAGAGTAAAAACAATTACATTGGTATTTCCGAAGCACCCAACACCATGTTTGCCAAGGTATTGAGTATTTCCGACGCGTTGATGTGGCGTTGGTATACCTTGTTGAGCTTTAAGTCAGAGTCGTTTATTGCGACACTCAAAGCAGAAGTCAACGCAGGGCGCAACCCAAAAGAAGCTAAGGTTGCACTGGCTAAAGAAATTACCGCGCGCTTTCACTCATCGGCTGACGCAGATGCGGCTGAGCAGGACTTTATCAACCGCAGCAAAGGTGGGATTCCAGAAACCATTGAGGAGATTTCACTGCCCCTGGTCGCAGACGGGAGTGGTTTAGGGATTGCCGCCATCCTTAAACAAACGGGACTGGTTGCATCGAGTGGTGAAGGCAATCGTTTAATTGACGGCGGCGGCGTTCGCGTTGACAGCAGCGTGGTGAGTGACAAGGGTCTGAAGCTTGGTGCTGGAACCTATGTGATGCAGGTTGGTAAGCGCAAATTCATGCGCGTTACCTTGAGTTAAGTGCAGGCTCTGGTTCAACGGGTTCTTCGCGCTAGCGTGCGCATCGATGGTGACACAACTGCTCAGATTGGACCTGGTTTATTAGTACTGTTTTGTGCCGAGCAGGGGGACACGGAAGCCAAGGCCGACAAACTATTGCAAAAACTTTTGAAGTTGCGTATTTTTAGGGATTCGCAAGGCAAGATGAATCTCAGTCTCCAAGACCTACAAAATTCCGGTGCTCCAGCAGGGTTGCTGATCGTAAGCCAATTTACGTTAGCAGCGGACACCAGCGGTGGCAATCGTCCGAGTTTTAAAAATGCTGCAGAACCAATTCAAGGGCAAAAGCTCTATGACTATTTTGTTCAGCAAGCCCAGGGGGGTCATGCCCAGGTCGAAACCGGCGTTTTTGCGGCTAATATGCAAGTCGAATTGGTAAACGACGGCCCCGTGACGATTCCGATGCGAGTCGCCTAAAGTTTAAACGTAGGGATCGGCGAATCCAAGTTTTGCCAATATGGCAATTTCGTGTGATTCCATCGCATTCGCGTCCTTCTTTGACGTTTCATGATCCCACCCTTGTGCATGCAACACACCATGAACCACCAAATGCGCGTAATGCGCGCTTAGAGTCTTGCCTTGTTCTAGGGCTTCACGTTCAACAACAGGTGCGCATAAAACCAAATCAGCCAATACAGAGGGCTTTTTTGCATAATCGAAGGTCAGTACGTTGGTAGCGTAGTCTTTGTGCCTAAACTCATGGTTTAAGCTACGTCCTTCGTCAAGATTGACGATGCGAACCGTTATTTCTCCATCGACCGCTAAGGCATGGCGAACCCATCTCGCCACCCTATGACGCGGCATTGCGCTTCGGTGTAACGCGACATTTTCTAGACTGGCAAACTGCAAAGACAATACAAGTTGAGGAAGCATGGCTTAGCGAACTAATTTTGTCCGTGGGGCACGGACTTTAGGCAAACCACTGCGTACTTGGTTTGGCTCAGGCTCTGGGATCTTGGTTGCGCCCAAGCGATTTTCCTCTAGCTCTGCTTCTTGCACCCGCGACGCGTCATAGGCATCCACAATTCGGGCAACCAGCGGGTGGCGAACAATGTCTTGACTCGTGAGTCGCGTGATTGCAATTCCATCAACGCGCCTTAGGGTGCGCTCGGCATCAATCAATCCACTGAGTTGCGTTTTAGGCAAATCAATTTGACTGACATCGCCGGTGATCACGGCCTTTGTCCCAAAGCCAATTCGGGTTAAA
>SXSX01000253.1 GCA_005793295.1 Burkholderiales bacterium
GGACTGGATGTCAGCGGCCTCCTTTATTGGTATGGCTGGTACGCTGTACCTAACTGGCTACGGCGGCTTGGCCTTCATTCTGGGCTGGACTGGCGGCTATTGCCTGGTGGCGCTGTTTCTCGCGCCCTACCTGCGCAAGTTTGGTCAATTCACCATTCCAGACTTCTTAGGCGCCCGCTACGGAGGCAACCTGCCACGCCTGATTGGTGTGTTTGCTGCCATTTTGTGCTCCTTCACCTATGTGGTAGCGCAGATTTATGGCGTGGGCTTGATCACGACACGTTTGACAGGCTTGGCCTTTGAGGTTGGAATTTTTGCTGGCTTGGCTGGTATTCTGGTCTGCTCGTTCCTCGGTGGGATGCGCGCGGTCACCTGGACCCAGGTGGCCCAGTACGTGATCCTGATCATTGCTTACCTGCTGCCAGTGATTTGGTTGTCGGTCAAACACACTGGTGTTCCCGTACCCCAAGTGGTTTACGGTTACACGCTAGAGAAAGTCACGGCTAAAGAAGAACTGTTGCTCAAAGATCCCAAGGAGTTGGAAGTTCGCGCTATTTTCAAAGCGCGCTCTGACGCTGCAGTCGAGAAGCTCAAAGACGTCCCTGCCTCTATGGCTGCTGACAAAGCGGCTGCCTTAAAGAAAGTTGATGATCTGAAAGCCGCAAATGGTCCGGTAGCCGATATTCAGGCTGCAGAGAAAGCATTGGCAGGATTACCCGTGGATGAGGTGGCCGCAAAGGCAGCCTATACTGCGGCGCGTACATCCAATGCTGCCAAATCTGCGCCACCGATTCGCCACGCCCAACCGTTCCCTGGTAAAGATGAAGCGGCGCAGGACATCTCACGCAAGAACTTCATGGCACTGGTCTTCTGTCTGATGATCGGTACTGCGGCACTGCCACACATCTTGATGCGCTACTACACGGTACCCTCGGTGCGTGAAGCGCGTGAGTCAGTGAGCTGGTCGCTGTTCTTCATCTTCTTGCTGTACTTCACGGCCCCAGCGCTGGCGGTGTTGGCTAAATTCGAGGTCTACACCTTACTGGTGGGTACGCCCTTTGCCAGTCTGCCGGAGTGGATAGCACGCTGGAGCGCGGTGGATGCATCCCTGCTCTCAGTGGTGGATATCAACAAAGACGGCATTCTGCAATTGGCTGAGCTTTCGATTGGCGGCGACATCATTGTGTTGGCCACGCCAGAAATTGGTGGCCTGCCCTATGTGGTATCGGGCATGGTTGCTGCTGGTGGCTTGGCTGCGGCTTTGTCCACTGCTGATGGCCTGTTGTTGACGATTGCCAACGCGTTGTCACACGACCTGTACTACAAGGTGATCGATCCCAATGCTTCCACCGCACGTCGTGTGATGGTGTCTAAGATCCTGTTGTTGGTGGTGGCATTGGCCGCTGCGTATGTTGCGGCGCAGAAACCAGCGGATATTTTGTTCCTGGTGTCGGCGGCGTTCTCGTTTGCGGCGGCGGCCTTCTTCCCGGCACTGACGTTGGGAATCTTCTGGAAGCGTGCCAATAAGTGGGGTGCGTCGCTGGGTATGGTGGCAGGTTTGGGAATCACCTTCTATTACATGGTGACGACCCAACCTTGGCTGTACAAGCTGACCCATGGTGGTGTTGCTATCACGCCTGAAATCGCTAAGGCCAATACGTGGTGGGATATTGCCCCCATCTCGGCCGGCTTGTTTGGCGTACCACTGGGCTTTGCGGTGATCATCATCGTGTCGCTATTGACCAAGGCACCAAGCAAGGAAATTCAGGACTTGGTTGAGAATGTTCGCTATCCTAGTCTGGATGGCAAGACCTCTGCCGGTAGCGCTGCACACTGATTGTTTTCTCTAGCAGCAAAAAACCCGCCTTCTGGCGGGTTTTTTGTTTTATACCTCTAAATTTCCAGAGTTAGTGTTGGTTGATTTATAAAAGGCTCAAAGGGGAAAGGCGGAATCAACTTTATCTGCCGCATCCCAAGGAGATCCCACGAACCACTTACCATTTTCTAAGTAGTCGCGCAGCATCGACAACGCGTCGAGTCCCCAAAATACTTTGCCATCGACTTCAAACGCAGGTACGCCAAACACGCCTTGGGCAATGGCCATCTCGCCGTGGGCACTGAGCTCATGTTTAACCGCCTCACTTTTCGGATCACGGATGGGGGCAAGATGTTCGGTGACTTCTTGAACTCGCTTTGAATCAGCCGCATCTAAGCCGCCAACCCACACATAATCAAACAAGGTTTCGCATACATAGCGATTAGGCAGGCCTTGTGCATCACAAGCCAATGCTAAGCGCAGCAGGCCCAAGGGGTTAAAGGGGTGTTGCGCTGGGATCTCCATGGCCACGCCATGGTGGTGGGCCAGCCACTGGACCTGACGGTACAGCCAAGCGCGCTGCGACGGGTATTCAGCGGGCCCCTTTTTTTGGTAATGCTTGAGCAAGCCGCCCAAAAAAACCGGTTTGTAGGTCACCGAATAACTCAAACCCAGCAAAGACTGCGGCAACGCTTTGAACGCAAGGTAGGCATAGGGGGAAATAAAGTCCAGGTAAAACGTAATGTGCTTCATGGAAATGACCCCAAGCGCTGTTCAATCAAACGCCACACCGCGCGTTTGTCGTTGTCGGTGCTGTTGGCCCACGCGCCAATTTCTGGAATGGTGCGCAAACAACCAATGCACAAACCGGTTTGATTGTCCATCTGGCAAACGGAGATACAAGGCGACGGCGGAGCATGGGCTGATGCGGCGGCTTCCGAGACGCGCGCGGCCAAAAGCCTGCGGTAGGTGACCGTTGGATCGGCAGGCCGCGCGGGGCGAGCGGGTCGGGTGTTAAGCGCCATGGTGTCTCCGTGCCAACAATGCATTAGCTGCCCTGGATTGGCTGGGGCGTTGTAAAAATTGGCTGATAAACATGCCAGCGTCAATCAGTTTGTCTAAATCAATTCCTGTTTCAATGCCCATGCCATGGAGCATGTAGACCACATCTTCGGTTGCCACATTTCCCGTGGCCCCTTTGGCGTAGGGACAGCCACCCAGCCCGGCAACTGAAGTGTCAAAGTGGGTCACGCCCATTTGCAAAGCCATGAGCGTGTTGGCTAAGGCCTGCCCGTAGGTGTCGTGAAAATGCCCTGAGATGGCGCTCAATGGGTAATGCGTCAAAGTAGCCTCAATCGCAGCCTGTACTTTGCGCGGCGTGCCTACGCCAATGGTGTCGGCGACACCCACATGCTGAACACCAATGCCACGCATCAAACCCGCAAGGTACGCCACCCGTTCTGGCGCTACTTCGCCTTCGTATGGGCAGCCTACGGTACATGACATCGCACCGCGAACTGATATGCCGGCGCCTAGCGCGGCTTGAATCACGGGCGCAAAACGTTCGATGCTTTCGGCAATCGAGCAGTTGATATTTTTTTGACTGAATGCTTCGCTGGCCGAGCCAAAAACCACAATTTCATCTGGTGTTGATTGCATCGCGGCTTCAAAGCCTTGCAGATTCGGGGTAAGTACTGAATAGCGGACACCCGCTTGGCGACTGATCCCTGCCATAACCTCGGCGTTATCGGCCAGCTGTGGCACCCACTTGGGGGAGACGAAGCTGGTCACTTCGATGTCTTTGACTCCTGCGTCTTGCAAGCGGTGCACCAACTCAATCTTGACTGCCGCGGGAACGGCCTGCTTTTCGTTTTGCAGACCGTCGCGGGGTCCGACGTCGATCAGTTTGACATGGGATGGAAGTGACATAAGCGATGTTTAGGTTTTAAAAATTCAATAGCCTTTTTGCACATCCACGATACCTTCTATCGCTTGGCCCTGCTCCAGTGCGGCTAATTTGCCGGCGATTTGCGTAATGGTGATATCGCGCAAAGTTTGCGCCGCTGTGTGGGGTGTGAGGGTGATTTTTGGATGGTTCCAAAATGGATGAGCGCTTGGCAAAGGTTCGGTGCGAAACACGTCGAGCGTGGCGCCTGCCATGTGGCCGCTGGCCAGCAAGTGCAAGAGATCGTCTTCAACCAAATGGCGTCCGCGTGCCACGTTAATCAAGTAGGCGCCCGATTGCAATTGCGACAGGCTGGTGCGGTTCAAAATATTTTCGGTCTCGTTAGTGAGAGGTAGCAGGTTCACCAAGACCCGGGTGGATGCCAAAAATTCGGACAGTTCGGCCGTTCCGCTGAAGCAGCGCACCCCATCCATGCTTTTGGGGCTGCGGCTCCAGCCTTGCACTGGAAACTCAAAGTGCGCAACGGCCTTGGCGACGCGGGAGCCCAAAACGCCCATGCCTAAGATGCCCACCGGAAAACTGGAGCGCGCAAGGGGTTCGCGAAAGGTCCATTGGCCTGATTGCATATTGGCGCTATGGACATCCAATTCGCGGACATGGCGAATCAGCGCATGGCAAACGTACTCTGCCATTTGAACGGCCATGCCGGCATCGTCTAAGCGTACGAGTAAGGTTTGCGGGGCGATGCTTTTTTGGAGCAAGGCGTCTACGCCTGCGCCAATATTGAAAACAGCCTTCAGACTTGTTTGTTGGTCAAAAAATGTTTGTGGCGGCGCCCACACGACAGCGTAATTCGCCGGCGCATCACCGTCTTTCCAGGCGCTGACGTGAGCCTGCGGAAAAGCCGCTCGCAATGCGTCTAGCCATACGGGAGCATCGGTGTCAGTGCAGCAAAAAGTAAGTCGCATAGCAGGATCTAATGACAAAGCGATATTGTCCACCAGCGCGACCCTAGACGTTTTATGCGCTTGCGAGCGCTAAGCTCAGAAGTTCGGCGCCTTCTGTGACTTGGTCGCCTGGCGCAAACAACAGCTCCAAGACGGTGCCATCGGCGGGTGCGGCGATCGTGTGCTCCATCTTCATGGCTTCCATCACCGCCAGCGTTTGACCGCGGCGCACCACCTCACCCGCCTTCACTGCAAATGACAACACCTTGCCCGGCATGGGAGCGGTCAATCGGCCCGCTTCTGCATGGGCCTCGCCAGCATGGGCGAGCGGGTCAATGCAAATTACCTGACACGCTCCGTGCTGCATAAAAATATGGGCGACATCCCCATGGCGGTAAACATGAACCGTTTTGCGTTCATCGCCCCAGCGAATATCAAGCGCCCCATTGGGTAGAGATTGAACTTGCAGCGCGCCCGCCTGACCGCCGCACTCCAGCGTGGCGAGGGCATTGCGTTGGTTCGTCCAAGCAGCTACATGGTTTGTGCCGTGAAATTCAAAGTGAAAATTACAGATGGAATGTCCGTGTGATTTCCAGCTGTCCTTAGCGTTCCAAGGATCAAAGTCAGCGTACGCTTGGGATTCATCTTGGAGCTGCTGCGCAACGGCGCAAGCCCCAGCCCACGCCACGCTGATTTTTTCTTGGCCAAAGAGTTGCTTTGCTTCGCGGGGAATCAACGCGGTATCTAACTGGGCTGTGGCAAAGGATGGCGTATGAATGACATGGCGTAAAAACTGCACATTGGTGGTGAGGCCCGCAATATGTGTTTGAGCCAGCGCCGCATCCATACGGCTGAGCGCCTCTTCGCGGGTGGCGCCATGGACGATCAACTTGGCGACCATCGAGTCATAAAACGGGCTGATGGCATCGCCTTCACGCACGCCTGCATCGACACGCACTGCGCAGTCGGCGCGCGTGAAACTGCTGTGCTCGGGTAAACCCATCGTCAACAAACGCCCAGTTGCGGGTAAAAAATTGTTGTCCGGGTTTTCAGCGCAGATACGTGCTTCAATGGCGTGTCCTTGAATGTGCAATTGGTCTTGGCGCAGTGGCAAGGGTTCGCCACACGCCACACGCAGCTGCCACTCCACCAGATCAAGGCCGGTGATGGCCTCGGTCACCGGGTGCTCGACTTGCAAGCGGGTATTCATTTCCATAAAGTAAAACGCACCGACCCCGCACGGGCCATGGGGTAGGACGCTGGGGGTCGCTTCAACAATAAATTCAACCGTTCCCGCACCCACGTAATTCACGGCGCGGGCCGCAGCAACAGCGGCTTGACCCATTTGGTCTCGAATGGCTGGTGTCATTCCGGGGGCCGGGGCTTCCTCCAAGACTTTTTGGTGGCGGCGCTGAACCGAACAATCGCGCTCGAACAGGTAAACATAGTTGCCCCATGTGTCACCAAAGACTTGAATTTCAATGTGGCGTGGGCGCTGAACGTATTTTTCAATCAATACCGCATCGTCTCCAAAACTGCTGCTGGCTTCGCGCTTGCACGAGGCTAAAGCTGCGGCAAAGTCTTCTGACTTTTCGACCGTGCGCATCCCTTTGCCGCCGCCGCCTGCGCTGGCTTTGATCAAAACGGGGTAGCCCATGGCATCGGCTTCGCGTTGCAACAAAGCGGGGTCTTGTTTTTCGCCGTGGTAGCCGGGGACCAAGGGAACGCCCGATTGTTCCATCAGCTGTTTGGACTGCGCTTTGAGGCCCATGGCACGAATTGCCGCTGGCGTGGGGCCTATAAAAACCAAACCGGCGTCCGCGCAGGCTTGGGCAAACGCATCGTTCTCGCTTAAAAAACCATAGCCTGGATGAATGGCTTGCGCGCCGCTGGCAAGCGCAGCGGCAATGATTTTTTCCCAGCGCAAGTAGCTGTCTTTGGGCGCGCTTGCGCCAATAGCAATCGCTTGGTCACACGCATAGACATGCTTGGCCTGCGCATCCGCATCGGAATACACCGCAATCGTTTGAATCCCCATGCGCTTGGCAGTCGTGGCAACCCGGCAGGCAATTTCGCCACGGTTGGCGATAAGTATTTTTGTAAACATGGTGATTCTCTTTTACTTACATCGTTATTCGTTTTCAGGGGCTGGTCCAGACGACTGCATCGTCAACGGCGTAGAGCTTGCAAATTTGGCCGAAGCGCTGGCAATTACCTATTGCGCGCCCGTGGGCGTAATCTCCCACGGCTGAGCCCCAGCCACCACGGTTACTTACAGCGAATGCGCGTGGCGATTGCGAACTTAAAAATTTGGCGTACGCTACTTTGGCGCTTTCGCTGGCTGGAACTGAAGTGATGTCGTTGATATCAGCAAATGCACTGGCTTTCGGTTTAGGAATGATGGCGGTTTTTTCAAACCCTAAAGCCGTAAGAAAAGCATCTACCTCGGGCAGCCAATGGTCCATGTCTTGATTCAACCCGCCATGACCATCTTCACCTGCTCCTGGGAACTGAACGAAGCGGGCATTTCCTCCCCCTTTCGTCCAAGCGAGATGCCAAATTTTTGGAATATCTGGGCCCCAGTACTTGTCGTTGGCCCAATACAACCAAAGCATTGGGGCTTTCGCATGAGCGGCTATGTTTTCCCAGTAAAGCGAAATCCATTGCTGTCCGCAGGGTTTGCCTGGGCTGGTTTCAGGGTTGCCCCCCGTGCCGCCTGAAAAATTAATGCCTCCGATCAGACCTGGCGGAGCACGCCCAACGGTTGCTACGCTTGTAAGCCCTCCCACAGACTGCCCTGCGACAATCCAACGCGATGTATCTACATAGGGTAGTGTTTTAGCGAATGCAACGGCAGTAAGAACTTGGTCAGAGGCTGCGATTGACATGGATTCAATACTTCGGCAGTTGCTGTATTCAGGGTCAAAGCTTCCATAGGTTTCCCAATAGCCGATCCGATTGGGAACCATCACAACGAAGCCTTTGTTGACCAAGTAGCGTGCGATGTTCTCAGGCCGATAGCGACCTTGGTCAGCGCGTTTGGATGCGACTGAGCGACCGTGGTTAAAGACAATCAAAGGGAAAGGCCCGTCTCCCGCAGGCCGGTACACCGTCATCGGAATAGGCTTAGTTTCTTGTCTGCCGAACATGTCTTTGACCGTAGCCTCGGTGCGCATGATTTCCTCTTGTAAGTCTTTAGCCAGAATTTCTGGTGAGGCCGCAGCAACTGCAGTTACAACGGGTACGCTTTGAGCGATTGCGATGCCGGCACCCCAAAGCAGCCCGACAAAAAAATGTTTGTATGCGCGCATGGTGGGTCCTCTTACATCCGAAACAAACCAAATTGGGTATCAGGAATGGGGGCATTGCGCGAGGCGCTAAGGCCTAAGGCCAAGACGCGGCGGGTATCGGCCGGGTCAATGATGCCGTCATCCCACAAGCGGGCGGTTGCAAAGTAGGGGTGGCCTTGGGTTTCGTACTGGGCGCGCAAGGGGGTTTTGAATGCTTCTTCTTCCTCTGGGCTCCACTGCCCGCCTTTGGCTTCGATGCCATCGCGTTTGACCGTCGCCAGCACGCTCGCAGCTTGCTCACCTCCCATGACACTGATGCGGGCGTTGGGCCACATCCACAGAAAACGGGGGCCAAAGGCCCGACCGCACATACCGTAGTTCCCTGCGCCAAAACTGCCACCAATGATGATGGTGAATTTAGGAACAGCAGCCGTTGCCACGGCGGTCACCATCTTGGCGCCGTTGGGGGCGATGCCTTCGTTCTCGTACTTGCGCCCGACCATGACGCC
>SXSX01000254.1 GCA_005793295.1 Burkholderiales bacterium
CTAAAAACTTGCGAACCTCCATTGATACGCGGTAGCGTAGCATTAGGTTGTTTTGCATGTAGGGGCGGCGCAAGTCTAAAACGCGGTGGGTCAGGCGCGTGGTCTCTGACAGGTTTTCTTCGTCAATCTGAAACGGGGGTGTGACGGAGGGGTTCAGCACATTAAGTTCATGGCATAAAACTTCAATCTTGCCGCTGTTAAGGCCATCGTTGACGGTACCGTCTGGGCGAGCGCGAACTAATCCTTTGATCTGCACACAAAACTCATTGCGCAAACCTTCGGCGGCCTTGAACATCTCCGCGCGGTCAGGGTCACAAACCACCTGCACATAACCTTCGCGATCACGCAAATCCACAAAAATGACGCCGCCATGGTCGCGCCGGCGGTTAACCCAACCGCACAAAGAAACGGTTTGGCCCATCAGGGCTTCGGTCACAAGACCGCAGTAGTTAGAACGCATTGCCATAGCTTTCTCTTTCAGGTGCCCTTGGGGGCCATCAGTTAAGGGGTAAGAAGGGGTTTCACAGGCACCGCAGTTGCTGCTTGCGGATGTGCCGATGGAGGAACGGATCCCATGGAAATCACATAGGTCAGGGCTTCGTCCACGCTTATATCGAGCTCGATCACTTCGGATCGGGGTAGCATCAGAAAATAGCCGCCAGTGGGGTTGGGTGTGGTGGGTACATACACACTGACAAACTCACCTTGAAGGTGGTCGGCCACTTCACCGGTGGGCACACCGGTCTGAAAGGCGATTGTCCACGAGCCTTGGTAAGGGAATTGCACCAACATGGCGGTTCGAAATGCATTTCCATTGCTAGAGAACAAGGTGTCAGAGACTTTTTTGACGCCGTTGTAGATCGACCTGACGAACGGAATATTGGTAAACATTCGGTCCCATTGCTTGAGCCACCAGCGCCCCGCTACGTTGGACACCAAAGCGCCCGTCAGCAACATAAAGCCCAAAACCAACACCACTCCCAAACCTGGAATATGCTGCAAACGCGCGATCGACACGCCAGCAGCATCGGAGCTTACCGCTGCCAGCGCCGATAACAGGCTGCCAAAGAGGCCATCCAAAATACCCACCAACCACAGCAAAACCCAGATTGTGATTGCCAAAGGTAACCAAACCATGAGGCCGGTGAGGAGGTATTTTTTTATAGGCACTTTCAGTCCAGTCTTTGGAATGTGAGAAGGCAAAATTAGGGGCTTGGTGTGGTGCTCGCCGAGGGCGCGCTCACGGGAGTAGATGCAGCAGCCGCAGTAACAGGCGCAGAACTTGCCGCAGCGCTGACGCTTGAATCGGAAGTACTTGCGCTTATAGCAGGCGAATCCGAGGTAGCGGACGCTGGGCTTGATTCAGAGCCAGCGACTGCGCCAGCTGCGGGCGCTTTTGCAGCGTCGCCACCGCGAAAATCAGTGACGTACCAGCCTGAGCCTTTGAGTTGGAAACCCGCCGCAGTGACTTGCTTTTGAAACGACGCTTTCCCGCATTGGGGGCAGTCCGAGAGGTGGGGGTCGGAGATTTTCTGCAACACGTCTTTGGCGAATCCGCAGGACTCACATTGGTAGGCGTATATGGGCATGGCTAAAGAATCCCTAAGGTTCAGATGGCAAAGCCTGCGATTATAAGTTGCAGCCCCAAACTAGAAGTAATGCGCTGGCAAAAGCAACTGGGTCGCGAGCACCCCAATTGCAAAACCGACGGCCGTGTAAATCACTGCGCGTAGCACACGGTTGGTTTTTTGCTGCTCGGCCAGTAGCTTGGCCAGCAATTCCTTGGTCTGTGAATCAGACCCTCCGCCTTTTAAATACGCATGCAAAAGCAGGGGCAATTCAGGCAGGAGTTTGGCGTAGCGCGGCGCTTGGGCTTTCAGCTCCGACCACAGCCTTTGGGGCCCCACTTGTTTGAGCATCCATTGTTCTAAAAAGGGCTTAGCAGTCGCCCAGAGGTCAAGTTCGGGGTCCAGTTGGCGGCCAAGCCCTTCGACGTTGAGCAGCGTTTTTTGCAGCAACACCAACTGCGGCTGGATTTCCACTTGAAACCGCCGCGAGGTTTGAAACAAACGAAGTAACACGAGCCCCAATGAAATTTCTTTCAATGGGCGATCAAAATACGGTTCACACACCGCACGCACCGCGGCTTCCAATTCATCCACACGGGTCGCGGCCGGCACCCAACCGGACTCAATATGCAATTCAGCGACGCGTTTGTAATCTCGACGAAAAAAAGCAACAAAGTTTTGGGCCAAATATTCTTTATCCACCGAAGTCAACGTGCCAACAATGCCGAAATCCAAAGAGATATACCGCCCAAAGGTTTGAGGATCCAGACTCACTTGAATATTGCCCGGATGCATATCGGCGTGGAAAAATCCGTCTCTAAATACTTGGGTAAAAAACAAAGTCACCCCATCGCGGGCCAGTTTTGAAATATCAACCCTTGCAGCTCGCAAACGTTCCACCTGACTGATCGGTACCCCATGCATGCGCTCCATCACCAACACATTGGTCGTGCAGTAATCCCACAGCATTTCCGGGATAAGTACCAAATTCAAGCCTTCCATATTGCGGCGCAATTGGGCGGCGCTAGAAGCCTCGCGCACCAAGTCGAGCTCGTCGTGAAGATACTTATCAAACTCAGCAACAACTTCGCGGGGCTTGAGTCGTCGTCCATCGGCGGAGAGCCGCTCAAGCCAGCGGGCCATCCAACGCATCAAACTTAAATCTTTGTCAATCGCCAAAAGCATGTCAGGGCGCAATACCTTCACTGCGACCTCCCGTTGCAACCCGTTGCGATCGCGCAGAACTGCAAAGTGCACTTGGGCGATCGACGCACTGGCGATGGGGGTTCGGTCAAAGGACACAAAAATCTGGTCAATGGGTTTACCCAAAGCGCGTTCCACAGCAGCCACGGCGATGTCGGAAGAAAAGGGAGGAACCCGGTCTTGGAGTTTGGCCAACTCGTCAGCGATGTCCAAAGGCAGCAGGTCGCGTCGCGTGGAGAGCACTTGGCCTAACTTCACGAAAATAGGGCCCAGTTGTTCGAGGGCTTCACGAATGCGTTGGCCGCGCGGTGCTTTTAAAGTGCGTCCCACCGACACCAACTTGGATAAAAGGCGCAGCCCCGTGTGGTTCACACTTTCAAGTAGCAAGACGTCCAGCCCATGGCGCAGTACAACCCAAACGATAAAAACGCCCCTGAACATGCGTGTCATGCAGCGCTTTCTGCCGGACTCGCGGGGCCTTTGGGTGGGCTTTTTTGCATGACAAAATTCTTCAATGCAGAAAGCATGTTTTGGCAAGTCTCAACCAACATGTGCGCTGGCGCATCGCCCACGATACGAGAAATATCTTCTTCAATGTCCCAACGCACATGGTCGGCCAGCCAATTGACTTCTGCTGCCAATTGAACATCGCCCTCAATCCGCACAGCGGGTTTTTCGCCTTTAAAGAACCCTTGCACCAGGGCCCACGGCGAAGACTCCAAAACGGTCAAGGTTAAATCAACGGGCACTTGGCTTGGCGCAAGATCCAACAATCCTGCGGGTGTCACCATCACTTTGAAACTGAAGTTTTGCCACTGCGCTAACAGCTTGCGGCCTTTTTGGCGCACCAAACGCTCTCTGGCTTGGGGCTCTTGCATCAAAATATGGTTGAGCAGCAAAACGATACGGCGGTGTGATTCTTCCACGGCCCAAGGTGGGGGTGTGAAGCGTTCGGCCCCGTCTTTGAAAAACGATTCCAGCATAGAAAATGGGGACTGTGTTGCCATAGTCCCCATTATTCCCGATATGGGGCGGCGAAACCCCACTTTGCGCTTAAACCACTGGGCTGTGCTTTTATTGCAAAGCCTGTACGCCTGCGACCAACCAGCCCCCGCCCGTTATGGGCTTGGTCATGTTCCACACTTCGCGGAACGGGCTCGGGCCGGCAGAAGCGTCTTCACGAATCATTCCGGAGAATTCCACACTGGCGAGGTATTCATCGGCTGTTTCCTCAATGCCCAAGAGATGGGCTTCGATCATGACGACTTCGGTATGGTTGCCAGCCGCTCCTGCATGGGCCTCACGCTCGCTGAGTTGGCTTTTGATTTCAATCAGCATCGTGTCGGTCATCATGGATCGCAAGCTACTCACGTCCGATTTATCCCAAGCTGCCTGCAAAGTAATGAAATTGGCTTTGGCTGCTTTGAGGAAACCCTCTGTGTCAAATCCAGAAGGTACTCCCCACGCCTGCGATCCCGACAGCGCAGAACCGATCATTGAACCCGAGGAACTCGCACCAGGCGCAGCGCTGTCGAATGCAGTGGCTTGTTGCTCCCATGGCCGGGCGGACGCATCATTGCCCACATTTTCAGGGCGGTAGGTTTGAGAATTGGATACAGGAACGTTACCTGCGCCTTGAAATGCAAATGGGCCTTGAGATGCATCCGCAGGACGACGTGATCGCATGAAGAAGCGAATCGCCATGAAGGCGGCCATCGCCAACAGCGCGTACATCAAGAACTGCCCCATGCCTTCGCCCATACCCAAGGAACTGGCTAACCAAGCCAATCCGAGGCCGGCGGCAAGACCACCCAACATGGCGCCCCATGGGCGATTAGGTGCTGCAGCGGCAGGCGCAGGTTTATTGGTGGCGTTAGCACCTTGCGCGGGTGCAGCTTGGCGTTGCGTCACGTTGCCGGACTGCTTGCCAATCGAACGACCGCCGCCCATTCGAGCAGCATCAGCATGCAAACTAAAAAGTACCATAACAAGCGATAAAGCCAAGGTCCAAAGTTTCATAGTCTTGTTTCCAAATTTTAAGTAAATACAAAGGTTCAGATGCGGCCAGTGAGGAAATTCACAAGCCACCCAACGTCATCAACACTTGATTCCAACATGTAATGCCGCAACCCCTGCTGTGAGGTTATGGTAATCCACATGACCAAATCCACCTTTGTGCATCATGGCTTTTAGCTCTGCCTGGCTTGGATGCATGCGAATCGATTCCGCCAAATAGCGGTAACTGGCATCGTCACCGGCCACCCATTTGCCCAATTGGGGCAAGACTTTGAAGGAGTACCAGTCGTACATCTTTTCTAGGGGCGGCGCGACTTTAGAGAACTCCAGAACCAATAACTTACCTCCAGGCTTGAGCACCCGGTGCATTTCCGCCAACGCGATGTCTTTGTGCGTCATATTACGCAGTCCAAAAGCCACGCTGACCAAGTCAAAATACTGACTAGGGAAAGGTAGTTTTTCAGCATCACAAACGACCGTAGGGAGCACTTTCCCAAGGTCCAACAGGCGGTTACGCCCCGTGCTCAGCATGGCTTCGTTGATATCGGTGTGAACCACCTGACCGGTTTTCCCGACTTTTTTAGAGAAAGCCAGGGCCAAATCGCCGGTTCCACCGGCAATGTCCAAGGCTTTGTCACCCGGTTGAAGGTTGGCAACTGCCAAGGTATAGGCTTTCCACACGCGATGCAGGCCACTTGACATCAAATCGTTCATCAAATCGTACTTAGGCGCGACCGAATCAAAAACGCTGCGAACATGCCGCGCCTTGTCGCCTTCATCGACCGATTGGAATCCAAAATGGGTGGATGTCATGGTGATCCTTAATGGCTGGCGCAGCCGTGGGCCTCAGGAATGGGCATGGGTGCGTCGCGTTCTCTGCCGGCACCAAGTAACCGTTGCTCGTATTCTTTCCAAAGTACCTCTTGTTGCGAACCTAGGAAATACAAATAATCCCAAGAAAAAATGCCGGTGTCGTGGCCGTCTGAAAACGCAGGTTGGACCGCGTAATTCCCGATCGGCTCCAGCCCTGCGATCTCAACTAATCGCTTCCCCGTTTGCAACACCTCTTGGCCTGGGCCGTGGCCTTGGACTTCAGCAGAAGGCGAGTAAATACGCATCAACTCAAAGGGAATGCGAAACGCTGCACCATCAGAAAAACTGATTTCAAGCACCCGCGATTGGCTGTGCACCGTGAGGGCTTGGGGCGTGGGTGAATTTTTTTTTAAGCCGGCCATAGGATTTTTTAAATTTCTCGTCGCAAAAATGCAGCACTTCAGGCTGACCAAACCCCACTGTAACCTGCTAGACCAAGACCCGCTCAATTCCGCCCGCATTGGCCTTTTGCACGTAGTCTTCCAACCACGCGGACCCGAGTATTTTCCTCGCCATTTCAACCACGATGTAGTCGGCCTCCAATAGCCCGTTGTTTAAGTCATTGCCATAACGACTTAAGCCCTGCAAGCAACTCGGGCAACTGGTCAGAATTTTGGTTACTGCCGGAGCGAGTTTGCCATTCGCTGCACTCAATGCAGCCAAGTCAACTTCGCCCTTGCGTAACTCTTCTTCCTTGCGAAAACGAATTTGGGTCGAGATATCGGGGCGGGTGACGCCCAGCGTTCCAGACTCGCCGCAGCAGCGCTCGTTTTTAATCACTGCGTCTCCAACCAAGGCTTTGACGGTCTTCATCGGGTCTTGAAGTTTCATGGGGCTGTGGCACGGGTCGTGGTAAAGATAGCCCTCCCCCGCACCGCCATCAGGAACCAAGGTGATTCCTTTTTCAAGCAGGTACTCATGGATATCAACAATACGGCAACCCGGAAAAATTTTGTCGAATTCGTAACCCTGTAATTGGTCATAACAGGTGCCGCAGCTCACTACGACGGTTTTAATGTCCAAGTAATTGAGCGTGTTGGCAACGCGGTGAAAGAGAACCCGGTTGTCGGTGATTATTTTCTCGGCTTTATCGGCTTGGCCGGATCCGCGTTGCGGATACCCGCAGCACAAGTAGCCCGGCGGTAAAACCGTTTGAACCCCGGCGTGCCACAGCATGCTTTGGGTTGCCAAGCCGACTTGGCTAAAAAGCCGCTCCGAGCCGCAGCCAGGAAAATAAAATACGGCTTCGGTTTCTGATGTGGTGGCTTGCGGATCGCGAATGATCGGCACATAGTCTGAATCTTCAATATCCAGCAAAGCACGGGCCGTTTTCTTAGGCAAACCGCCGGGCATTTTTTTGTTAATGAAGTGAATGACTTGGGGCTTGAGGGGCGCAGTTCCAACCGTCGCTGGCGGCTTGGCTGTTTGCTTTTTGGCGAGCACCCGCAACAGATCGTTAGCCAAGCGCTGGGCTTTGAAGCCCACACCCACCATGGCACTGCGCATGAATTTAATGGTCTCGGGGTTAGTTGCGTTGAGGAAAGACATGGCAACTGCGTTACCTGGGCGGAAGGTTTTTTTACCCATTTTTCGCAACAAATTGCGCATATTCATTGTCACGTCACCAAAGTCAATTTTGACAGGGCAAGGACTCGCGCATTTATGGCAAACCGTGCAATGGTCTGCGACATCTTCAAACTCTTGCCAGTGCTTGATGGACACTCCGCGGCGGGTTTGCTCTTCGTATAAAAACGCTTCGACCAACAAAGAGGTTGCTAAAATTTTATCTCGGGGGCTGTAAAGCAAATTGGCGCGAGGTACATGCGTAGCGCAAACAGGCTTGCATTTCCCACAGCGCAAGCAATCTTTGACCGAGTCGGCGATCGCTCCAATATCACTTTGTTGCATGATGAGCGACTCGTGGCCCATCAGACCAAAAGAAGGCGTGTAGGCGTTGGTCAAGTCGGCGTCGAGATTCGCACTGCCTACCCCCGTCTTACGCAGTAACTTGCCTTTGTTGAAGTGGCCTTCGGGATCGACTTTGGCTTTGTAATCGGCGAAGGGTTGTAACTCTGCGTCGGTTAAAAATTCCAATTTGGTGATGCCAATGCCGTGCTCACCTGAAATCACCCCGCCCAAGCCACGGGCCAATCCCATGATGCGTTTAACCGCCCCGTGGGCCGTTTGCAACATCTCGTAATCATCGCTATTAACGGGGATATTGGTGTGTACATTGCCGTCTCCCGCGTGCATGTGCAAGGCCACCCAGACTCGACCTTTCAATACCCGTTTGTGAATGGCCACGCACTCTTCTAAGATCGTGGCAAAAGCCGCACCATTAAAAATTGCTTGTAAGGGCGCTTGTAACTGGGTCTTCCAACTGGCTCGCAGGGTATGGTCTTGCAACTCAAAAAACAAGGCGTCCACGTCAGCGAGCCACCCCTGCCATTGGTTTTTCACGCCACCAATCAAGGCCTGGGCCTGGGATACCCGGTCTTCTAATAACTCGGCGGATGAAATGCTGCTGGCATCGTCACTTTTCCCCACCGGTAAATCACGACGGGAGAAAAAGACTTCGAGGGCATCACATAAAGCCAGCTTATTGTGCAAGGACAATTCAATATTGATGCGCTCAATGCCATCGGTGTATTCGGCCATGCGCGGCAAAGGAATGACCACGTCTTCGTTGATCTTGAACGCATTGGTGTGCTTGCTAATGGCTGCGGTGCGCTTTCGGTCGAGCCAAAATTTCTTGCGGGCCTCGGGGCTGATGGCCACAAAGCCTTCGCCGCTTCGCGAATTAGCAATGCGAATGACCTCGGACGTCGCCCGTGCCACCGCGTCGGCATCATCCCCGGCAATGTCACCGACCAGCACCATTTTGGGCAAACCGGATCTGCCGCCTATTTCGGCGGCGCGTTTGCTTTTGGTTGCATAGCCCACCGCCTTGAGGTAGCGGTCATCGAGATGCTCTAAGCCCGCAAGCAAAACCCCGCTGCGTTTTTGTTCGGCAAACATAAAGTCTTTGATCTCGACAATGCTGGGAACAGCGTTGCGGGCATTGCCAAAAAATTCGAGGCACACGGTGCGGGTGTGCGCTGGCATGCGGTGAACCACCCAACGCGCACTGGTGATTAAACCGTCGCAGCCTTCTTTTTGGATTCCTGGTAAGCCGCTCAAAAACTTATCAGTAACGTCTTTTCCCAAGCCTTCTTTGCGAAAGGATTTTCCGGCAATACGCAGGTCTTCGGTGCGGATCAACGTGGTGCCGTCGGCTTGGAAGTATTTCAATTCAAAACGGGCTTCCTCCACGTCATGAATCTTGCCCATGTTGTGACCAACGCGCGTGACCTCGAGCCACTGCGCTTGCGGAGTGACCATGCGCCAGCTAGCCAAATTGTCTAAGGCGGTTCCCCAAAGCACCGCTTTTTTGCCGCCCGCATTCATTGCAATATTGCCACCGATACACGAGGCCTCTGCCGACGTAGGGTCCACAGCAAACACAAACCCCGCGCGTTCGGCGGCGTCTGCGACACGTTGCGTCACCACGCCCGCCTCTGTCCAAATGGTCGCCACGTCATGGTCCATCCCTGGCAATCGGCGCATCTGTACCTCGGTCATCGCCTGAAGTTTTTCCGTATTGATGACTGCACTCTTCCAAGTCAGCGGCACTGCGCCGCCGGTATAGCCGGTACCGCCTCCGCGGGCAATGATGGTCAAGCCTAGATCTATACAGCCCTTGACTAAGCGGGCCATCTCTTCTTCAGTGTCAGGCGTCAGGACCACAAACGGATACTCCACCCGCCAATCGGTAGCGTCTGTCACGTGAGACACCCGGCTCAAGCCATCAAACTTGATGTTGTCCTTGGCGGTTAACTTTCCCAACGTTTTCTGGGTTTGGCGGCGTAAGCTTGCCATTGCAATAAACGAGGTGTCAAACGCAGCGACCGCGGCTTGGGCTGCCGCTAAAAGTTCTCCCACCATGTAGTCGCGCTGCGACTGCAACTGCGGTGTTCGCCGTTTTTCTACTTCACCCAATCGGTGTTTCAAAGCATCCACTAAAAGACGGCGGCGTTTGGGGTTATCTAGCAAATCGTCTTGCAAATAGGGGTTGCGCTGCACCACCCACATATCACCCAGCACCTCATACAACATCCGGGCGGAACGCCCGGTATTGCGCTCATTGCGCAGCACCAGCAACGTGTCCCAGGCCACTGTGCCTAGAAGACGGATGACAATTTCTCGGTCAGAAAATGAGGTGTAGTTGTAGGGGATTTCACGAATGCGCTCCTGCCGTGGCGAATGGGTCGCAGGTTCAGGCAATACGTGGCAAAGCGAAGTTGGAGCGTTCATCTCATAGAGGCAGCATCAAATGCGACCTGATTTGTCGAATTTATACAAAAAGCGATAGTACCGCAGTGCAACATTGGCCTTGGCTTTCGCCGGACACTCTTAGCTTGCACATCGTTTGGGCGGCAATTCATGGTGATAGGGTTAAATACAGCCCTATGGCAACACATGACCTCCCCCTCACCCTCCAAGACTGGCCCTACCCGCGCTGGATCGCCCACCGTGGCGCAGGCACCTTGGCCCCCGAAAACACCTTGGCGGCCTTTCGCTTGGGGCACACACATGGCTACCGAATGTTTGAATGTGACGTCAAGCTCAGCAGCGATGGCGTTCCTTTTCTCTTGCACGACGACACCTTGGGCCGAACCTGCCCTGATGCTTTAGGACTCCAACCCATCGCGGGTCACAATACGTGGAGCGACTTAGCCCAACAAGACGCCGGCAGCTGGCACAGCACGACTTACTGCGGTGAACCACTGCCAAGCTTAGAAAACATTTCCCGTTTTTGCATTGCCAATGGCTGCTGTCTCAATATCGAGATAAAGCCAACCAAAGGCAC
This sequence comes from Burkholderiales bacterium, assembly GCA_005793295.1. Taxonomy (GTDB): domain Bacteria; phylum Pseudomonadota; class Gammaproteobacteria; order Burkholderiales; family Burkholderiaceae_C; genus Allorhodoferax. Next base: position 10,570 of record SXSX01000254.1, read on the forward strand.
AGGCCTGCAGACAGGCAAAGTTGTTGCACAACATGCGGCACGGCTTTGGCAAAAGGCTCCCGTTACCCCCTTGCTCAGCTCCTTTGAAGTTGACGCTCTTGAAGGCGCGATGGCGCACGCCCCAGCGCTACCCAGAGCACTACTTTTGCACACTTTATGGGACGGTTGGCTGGAAACGGCGCTGCGATTGGAATGTATTGCAATCGTCTGCAACTACACCTTGTGGAACAAAGAGTCGGTTTCCCAGGCGAAAGCGGCAGGACTCAGAACCCTGAGCTACACAGTCAACGACAGTGCGTCTGTCGAAGTGTTGATGGATCTGAAAACCGACGGCATCATCACCGACCGGGTCGACCTATTCAACCCTCACGCTATTTAAAAAATCTGAACGTCGCCTGACAGCGAATGGGGAAGAACTAGCGTCGGCCAAGCCACAACTGGCTGAGGGCGCTTGCCAACGCCATAGCTAAGTAGCTCAACATCTTTCCGTCATTTCCAAAAAACCACAGACCTGCTGCCATCGCCAGCAGGGCGGCCAGTGAATTCAAGAGTGAACGGGTAAGCAATGTGTAGCGTTGTGGCGATTTTTTGAACAACCAGGGTGCGGTCATCGCCATAAAAAAGCCAACAAAAATACACGGCGCTACAAAGTTTGCAGTGTGGGTAAGGAGATCGACAAAGTCCATGGATTCTTTCTAAGAGCTAACAATTTTATAATCCCCCCTTCATATGGCAGTCTGGGCACTAGGAATCAACCACACCACCGCACCGCTGGACTTGCGCGGCCGGTTTTCCTTCGCCTCAGATCAGCTCGCAACCCAACTCCAAGCCCTGCGCGAATCGCTTACCCATGCGCACGAAGCAGCCATTGTTTCCACCTGCAACCGCACGGAAATTTACTGCGCCGGTGATGCATCTGACAAAGAGCGCACGCTTGATTGGCTCGCGCAGTCCGGTGGCGTGTCCACCCACATGCTGCGCGCCCACACCTACAGCCTAAGTGACGACGAGGCGGCACGCCATGCCTTTCGCGTCGCCAGCGGACTCGATTCGATGGTCTTGGGTGAACCCCAAATTTTGGGGCAACTTAAAGATGCAGTTCGCGCCGCTGAGAACGCGGGCGCATTAGGAGCCACTTTGTCCCAACTGTTTCAACGCTCCTTTGCAGTGGCCAAAGATGTTCGAACCTCCACAGAAATTGGGGCTCAGTCCATCAGCATGGCGGCAGCAGCAGTTCGACTCTCAGCCCAGTTGTTTGAGGACTTAAGCCAGGTGAAGGTGCTTTTCGTGGGTGCCGGTGACATGATTGAGCTTTGCGTTACCCACTTTGCAAGTAAAAATCCTGCGAAGTTAACCATCGCCAACCGAACATTAGAGCGCGGTGAAAAACTTGCCAGCCGCTTTGGCGGCGAAGTGATGCACTTGAGTGAACTCCCTGACCGTCTCCACGAATTCGATGCGGTTATCAGTTGTACGGCCAGCACCTTACCCATCATCGGACTAGGCGCCGTAGAACGGGCCCTAAAAAAACGCAAACACCGCCCCATGTTTATGGTGGATTTGGCTGTCCCAAGAGACATTGAAGCCGAAGTCAAAGCGCTAGAAGATGTTTACCTCTACACCGTTGATGATTTAGCCAGCGTGGTCCAAACCGCCCAGGCCAACCGGCAGTCTGCTGTCGCCCAAGCCGAGACGATTGTGGATGCGGGTGTGCAAAGTTTTATGCATTGGATCGGCCAACGCGATAACGTTCCCTTGATCCAACAACTCAACGCCCAAGCCGACGCATGGCGTCACGGCGAGCTTCAGAAGGCCCGCAAAGCACTGAGTAAAGGTGACTCGGTTGACGAGGTCATGGAATCTCTGGCCAAAGGTTTGACCCAAAAAATATTGCATGGTGCCTTTGCTGAACTGCATGCTGGCAATACCGACGCGCGGTCCAAAGCAAGCCAAGCTATCGCCCACTTTTTTTTACGCAAAGAGCGTTAGCTGACGTCAATCGATAGGCTCTCACGGCCCAAAACCGTCCCCTTTGGCCCCGCTGGGCGCGTGAGCCACTTTAAATTTTGACTTCCCTCTTTCTGAACTCTCGCTATGAAACTTTTTTTACGCCAACAACTGGCTCGCTACACCGATCGGCTTGCCGAACTTGAGTTCTTGTTGTCGCGTGAAGACATCATGAAAGACATGGCCCAGTTTTTAACCCTTTCGCGCGAACACACCGAGGTCTCCGCCGTGGCCAGCCGATGGGACCGGTTTCAGCGCCGAGAAGCCGATAACGCAGCGGCAACCGACATGCTTGCAAGTGCTGCGGGCGATGCAGACATGGTGGCTATGGCGCAGGAAGAAATAGACAGCGCCAACGCAGAATTGCTCCAGTTAGAACAGGAGTTGCAGCGCATGCTGCTACCCAAAGATCCTGACGATGCGCGCAATGCGTTTGTGGAAATCCGCGCAGGAACCGGTGGCGACGAGTCGGCGTTATTTGCAGCCGATTTGGCGCGCATGTACACCCGTTACTGCGACAGCCAAGGCTGGAAAACCGAAATCATGAGCGAGTCTGCCAGTGAGCTGGGAGGCTACAAAGAGGTGGTTCTGCAAATCGAAGGGCACAACGTTTATGGCGCTTTGAAGTTTGAGTCTGGCGGCCACCGCGTACAACGCGTTCCCGCCACAGAAACACAGGGGCGTATTCATACCAGCGCGTGTACTGTTGCTGTTCTGGCCGAGCCTGATGAAGCAGTCGCAATTCAAATCAACCCTGCCGATCTGCGCATTGACACCTACCGCGCCAGTGGCGCAGGCGGTCAGCACATCAACAAAACCGACTCAGCGGTTCGTATTACTCACTTGCCCACCGGTATCGTCGCAGAATGCCAAGACGGACGCAGCCAGCACAGCAACACAGCGCAGGCTTTGAAAGTATTGACGGCGCGTATCCATGAAAAAGACCGTAGCGAACGCGCCGCCAAAGATGCTGCCGAGCGCAAAGGTTTGATTGGAACGGGAGACCGCAGTGACCGCATCCGGACTTACAACTTTCCACAAGGCCGGTTTACCGACCACCGCATCAACCTCACCTTGTACAAATTGCTCAACATCATGGAAGGCGACTTGGGTGATGTCGTTGAGGCGCTTCAAGCCTATGAAGCAGCCCAGCAACTCGCCGCTTTAGAGGTGGGATTAGCGTGACCACCACGCAAGCGATTGCCTATGCCATGGCCCAAGGGTTGGATCGACTTGATGCCCAACTTTTGGTTTTATTTGCACTGGGGCGCTTGCCGCTGGGCGGGACGGGCGCTGAACGTGCGTGGTTGTTAAGCCATGACACTGACACATTGGATGCCGCATCTCAAAACCGCTTTAATACAGCCCTGAAACGCCGACTCAGCGGTGAGCCTTTTGCCTACATCACGGGGCACCAAGAATTTTTTGGGCTCGACTTGGCTGTGGATGCCCGCGTACTGGTACCGCGCCCGGATACTGAAACGCTGGTGGAGTGGGCCTTGGAACTTTTACCGAAAGACAGCCAAGCCCGGGTGATCGATCTGGGGACCGGCAGCGGCGCAATCGCTTTGGCTTTGAAGCAGAACCGTCCGACGACCCAAATGCACGCGCTCGACTACAGTGGAGATGCGCTTGAGGTTGCAAAAAATAATGCCAGCCGCTTAGGCTTAGATGTGGATTTCCTGCAAGGCAGTTGGCTCACCGCTGTCAACGCAGTTTTTGACCTGATCGTTTCCAACCCCCCCTATATTGCCAATCAAGACGCTCACTTGGAAAAATTACGCTACGAGCCCTTAATGGCCTTAGCAAGCGGAGCCGATGGATTAGACGATTTGCGCACGATTACGCTGCAAGCGAGCACCGCGCTCACACATGGCGGCTGGCTGCTTTTGGAACATGGCTACGACCAAGCGAATGCGGTGTGTGCGTTTTTAACCCACGCCGGTTTTTCTAGTGTTCAGTCCCGCCAGGATTTGGCAGGGATTGAACGCTGCAGCGCAGGCCAATGGTTTAACCCAAGCCCAAGCGATTCACGCCGTTGATCAGCGCTTTGATAGAGGCTGTGACGATGTTGGTGTCCATGCCCACACCAAAGCGCTCCACGCCTGCACCTTTGGAATGGACCAACTCCAAAAATGCGCAGGCATGGGCGTTGCCTGCGTCATCACTGGCTTTGACCGAGCGCTCTTCAAAACTTCGCACTTGGACATGGATACCTAGCGTTTGAAGCGCATGCACCGCCGCGTCTATAGGGCCATTGCCACGCCCACTCAGGGTGTGGGTCACCCCGCCCGCTTGCACTTCCAATCGAATCCCTAGGCCGTCATCGATCAAGTGATGCTCAACCAAGTTCAAGGGCTGCGTCGTATGAAGGTACGCTTTTGAAAATAAATCCCACAAGTCTTGAGCGCTCATTTCTCCGCCATGCGCATCGGTGTAGGCTTGGACTTCGCCCGAGAACTCCACCTGCAAACGCCTGGGCATCACCACCCCAAATTCGGTTTCCATCAAATACGCCACGCCGCCTTTTCCTGATTGGCTGTTCACCCGGATGATGGAGTCATAGGTACGACCGACATCGGCAGGGTCAATCGGCAGATAGGGGACATTCCAAAACCCCTTTTTATCCAGGGCGGCAAAGCCCTTTTTAATCGCATCTTGGTGCGAACCGCTAAAGGCAGTAAAAACCAAATCACCGACATAGGGGTGGCGAGGATGGATGGGCAACTGGTTGAAATGCTCGACGGTTCGCGCCACGGCATTGATGTCAGAAAAATCCAAACCGGGGTTGACGCCTTGGGTATACAGGTTCAAGGCCAAAGTCACCAAATCTACATTGCCGGTGCGCTCGCCATTGCCAAAAAGACAGCCTTCTACGCGGTCTGCGCCTGCCATTAAGCCAAGCTCGGCTGCGGCAACCGCCGTTCCTCGGTCATTGTGGGGATGCAGACTCAAAATAATGCTGTCCCGCCGCGCAAGGTTGCGGTGCATCCACTCAATTTGATCCGCATAGATGTTAGGCGTTGAGACTTCCACCGTTGCAGGCAAATTCAAAATCACCTTGTTGGCCGGGGTAGCGCCCCACTGCGCAGTCACTGCATCACAGACTTCCTTTGCAAATTCCAGCTCGGTCGACGTAAACAGTTCCGGGCTGTATTGCAAGACCCATTGGGTTTGGGGGTGCTCTTGGGCCAGTTGTTGAATTAAACGAACGGCGTCCAAGGCCAACTCCAACACTTGTGACTTGCTCATTTGGAACACCACATTCCGAAACAGCGGCGCGGTGGCGTTATACACATGCACGATCACGCGGCGAGCGCCTGCGACGGAAGCAAAGGTGCGGCGCACCAAATCACCACGGGCCTGGGTTAAGACTTCAATCGTGACGTCGTCTGGAATATGTTGCCCATCCACCAAATTTCGGACGAAATCAAAGTCAGTCTGCGAAGCACTGGGAAATCCCACCTCGATTTCTTTGAATCCGATTTGGCAGGCGGTGCGAAACATGCGCATCTTGCGCTCAAGGTTCATGGGCTCAAAAAGAGACTGGTTGCCGTCTCGCAAATCCGTACTCATCCAAATCGGTGGCTGGTTGATTGTGCGGCTGGGCCACTGGCGGTCAGGCAAATGAATCGCGGGAAAAGCCTGGTATTTGGTAGATGGTTGCGCAAGCATGGGGTCTCTCAGGTCAAAGTAGCTATGAAAGACTTGATTGTGGCGTTATTTGCCCCGCAGACTATTGCGATTTATCCCAATTAAATATATAAATTGGCATAATATTGTTGCTATTTTTAAAAAGAAAGAATAATTTACCCCCTAAAGACATTAAGGCGCAAATTACCATCAACCGCAATGCCTATTTAATGGTGATGCCCATGGGCGCCATGGACATGGCCGTGGGCTACTTCTTCATCTGTGGCTTGGCGAACCTCCAGGACCTTTACTTTAAATTGCAGCGCTTGACCTGCGAACGGATGGTTGCCATCTAACTGGACCTGGTCGCCTTTGATCTTGACCACAGTAAACGCCCGCGAGTGGCCTTGGGAGTCTTGGCCTTCCAATTGCCCGCCCACTTTGACCCCAGGAGGGAATTGCGTTTTAGGAATGGTTTGCAGCAATGTTTCATCGCGCTCGCCAAAAGCATCGGTAGCACTCAATTCAATCGTCGCTTGGAAGCCCACCTCTTGCCCTAAAAGGGCATCCTCCACTTTAGGGAAGAGGTTTCCGTAGCCTCCATGCAAATACGCCATGGGTTCTTGGCTCTCTTCGAGAACTTTACCCAGTGGGGTGCGCACGGTGTAGTGCAGTGTGACAGCGGAGTCTTTGGCGATTTTCATGGGCGTGAGTCAGGTGAGATGGAGTCAGAAGGGCTTGATTATCTTGAAAAACCCCACGCATTTACACAGATGGAGCAGAAAACGCGGAGATTGATGCGAAGAAGTGAAATAATTGGGCACTTTTAGAATTTACCGTACCAAAGGACACGCTATGAGCGACGCACAGCAACGCATTGATACCCTCGTTAAAACCAACGAGGTGGTTTTGTTCATGAAAGGCAATGCCAGCTTTCCCCAATGTGGCTTTTCAGGCCGCGCCATCCAAATTCTTAAAGCCTGCGGAGTGGACACCAAAGCCATGAAAACCGTCAACGTGCTTGAAGACGATGGCATCCGCCAAGGCATCAAGGAATACAGCAGCTGGCCGACAATTCCTCAGTTGTATGTCAAAGGTGAATTCATCGGTGGCTCAGACATCATGATGGAGATGTATGAGTCCGGTGAATTGTTGCAAGCCTTGGGCACCAAGCCCGCCTAATCTTTACAGCCACTGGCGCTGGGCCGCCAGCACAGCGCGGGGATAAGGCAACTGACCCCTTGAGCCGTTATAGCGCCCCAGCGCTAAAACCCAATCGCCTTGCTCGCGGTCTAGATAGTGGCGCAAGATCACGCAACCAAAACGCAAATTGGTTTGCAAATGAAACAAAACGCTGGGGTCGCCACGCGATGGCTCTCGCACCCAAAACGGCATGACCTGCATGAAGCCTCGAGCACCAGCACGACTCACGGCAAATTTTCGAAAATTGCTTTCCACCTGGATGAGCCCCAAAACCAAGGACACATCCAAACCAGCGCGTTGGCTTTCATACCAAACGGTTTGCAAAAACTCTTTTCGCCCCAGGGGCTGCGGGAATTTTTTGGACAACCGGGGATGCATGTCCTCCAACCAATGCTGGTAACGCAGCGCATCGCTGGGTTGGGCGAATTCAGGAGTCGGAGGGGGATCTGAGCGCAGTGCGGCGCTTAAGGCACTTCGGACTGCGTCGGTCAAAGGCTCTTCCAACTGAGTGCCCGCAAAGATATCCGGCGCAAGACCCGCGAGTGCAAACACAGCACCCGCCCCTTTGAGCCAACAGCGCCGGGTTGACTCCGCCAGAAACACAGCGATGGCCTTAGACCTTTAAACGTTCACGAACCAAGGCAACCACCTCGCCCAAGGGGATGCTGGTCGCAGCAGTATCGCGGCGGTGCTGGTACTCGACCAACCCTTCTTTAATGCCTCGGTCACCCAAGGTAATACGATGGGGAACACCAATGAGTTCCCAGTCGGCAAACATGGCACCAGGGCGCTCTCCTCGGTCATCCAAGATCACGTCCACACCCAAGGCAGCGAACTCGGCGTACAAGCTGTCAGCCGCAGTTTTGACATCGGCAAATCGGTCTGGGCTGATCGGACACAAGACCACCGTGAAAGGCGCCAAAGCATCGGGCCAAATAATTCCGCGCTCATCGTGGTTTTGCTCAATCGCAGCGGCTGGCAAGCGGGTAATTCCGATGCCGTAACACCCCATTTCCATGAACTGCGGTTTACCGTTCACATCCAAAAACGTCGCATGCATGGCTTGGCTGTACTTGGTTCCCAAGTAAAAAATGTGACCGATTTCAATGCCGCGCTCAATGGCTAAAACGCCCTGGCCGCCAGGAGCAGGGTCGCCAGCAACTACGTTGCGTAGATCAGCCACTGTCTCGGGTTCTGGTAAATCGCGGCCCCAATTCACGCCAGTAATGTGAAAGTCTTCTACATTGGCGCCGCAAATCCAATCAGCCATCACAGCCACTTCCCGGTCGACCACCATGCGCACCGGCTGAAGTAAACCGATGGGGCCGAGATAACCGGGTTTACAGCCAAAGTGCGTCTCAATTTCAGGAATACTTGCAAAGCGAAAACCTGCCAAACCTGGCAATTTACCTACTTTGACTTCGTTCATGTCATGGTCACCGCGCAGTAGCAATAGCCAAACCTGGGTCTTGACCACTTTCCCATTTTCATCGATCTCGTCGGTGGCGAGCACCAAGGATTTAATCGTCGCCTTTAAAAGCAACCCCATCATTTCGGCAACAGCAGCGCAGGTGCTTTTGCCAGGAGTTGCTAATTTTTCCATGGCGAGTTTTGGCGCGGGGCGGACTGTTGCCGGCGCTGCAGCTTCGGCCTTTTCCATATTGGCGGCATAGTTGCCTTTGGTGGAATACACAATGGCATCCTCCCCGGTCGCGGCAATCACCTGAAACTCTTCACTGAGATCGCCACCTATGGCTCCGCTGTCGGCAGCGACTGCACGGTAAGTTAGGCCAAAGCGATCGAAGATTTTTCGATACGCCTGCGCCATTACGTCATAACTGGCTTTGGCAGCGGCCGGGTCACGGTCAAAACTGTAGGCGTCTTTCATCGTGAACTCACGCCCGCGCATCAGGCCAAAGCGGGGGCGACGTTCGTCGCGAAACTTGGTTTGAATTTGGTACAGGTTTTTGGGAAGCTGTTTATAGCTTTTGATTTCCTGTCGGGCAATATCGGTCACCACCTCTTCGCTGGTGGGCTGCACCACATAGTCGCGTTCGTGCCGATCTTTGATGCGCAATAACTCAGGCCCCATTTTTTCAAATCGCCCGGTCTCTTGCCACAGCTCTGCCGGTTGAATCACGGGCATGCTGATTTCGACGGCGCCAGCACGGTTCATTTCTTCCCGAACAATCGCCTCCACCTTGCGAATCACGCGCAAACCCATAGGCATGTAGCTGTAAATTCCAGCCCCTAATTTTTTAACCATGCCCGCACGCATCATCAACTTGTGACTGGCAACCTCGGCATCAGCGGGTGCCTCTTTGAGGGTGGAGATGAGAAATTGCGAAGCTTTCATAGGGGACTCTTGATCAACGGTGCGGTGGAGATGCCCCACGCACGGCGTGTGCCGTGCATAATGGGCGAAGTTTAAAAATTGGGGTTTGATTATGCTTGACCGGGACGGCTTTCGGCCCAACGTCGGCATCATCCTACTCAACCAGAAAAATCAGGTTTTTTGGGGCAAGCGCATACGTACCCACTCGTGGCAATTTCCGCAAGGTGGCATTGACCGGGGAGAAACCCCGGAACAAGCCATGTTCCGCGAGTTGCATGAAGAAGTAGGCCTCCAACCGGAGCATGTTGCGATCGTTGCCCGTACCCGAGACTGGTTGCGTTACGAGGTGCCAGACAGATACATCCGCCGCGATGCGCGGGGCCACTACAAAGGGCAAAAACAAATTTGGTTTTTGCTTCAATTGACAGGGTTTGACTCAGATCTAAACCTGCGCGCAACAGACCACCCAGAGTTCGACGCTTGGCGCTGGAATGATTACTGGGTGCCACTGGATGCAGTCGTTGATTTCAAACGTGACGTCTACGAAATGGCTTTAACCGAGCTTTCTCGCTTCCTGCCGCGATTTGAAACCCGTACGCGTTTTTTGCGCCAGTCCCAGCAAGACGGCGATCCCAATCACACTCTTCCGTCTTCTTATGAATAAGTCATGGACTTTTGCTCTTTGTTTTTTGATATGCCCAGCGTCCTATGCCTTGGTTGGCACGTCTATTGACGCAGCCGACTGGGTTGAAGAAGATGCCGGCTCCGCCCCCGTTTTTTCTAGCAAAAAACTGCTCCCGGTTGATATGCCGCCCTACGTGACGCTTAAGGTTGGAATAGACCCCAATACGATTCGCTTAGGGTCTGATGGAGTGATGCGCTATGTGGTTGTCATGGTCAACAGCACCGGATCGGTAAACGCCGCCTATGAAGGGGTTCGATGCACGAGCGCAGAAGTGAAAACCTATGCGCGCTGGACTTCGCAAGGCACGTGGGAGCCAGTCGCGACCCCGTCTTGGAAAGATTGGAATAGCAACCTGCCTTCCAAACACGCTATGGCCATTGCACGCCAAGGCGCTTGTGATGGCGGCATCGCTAACCGGCCCAATGAGATGGTCAAAATACTCAGTGGGAAAACGCCGCGCATTAAAAATGGCGGCATTTAAGGCCGCCCCAAGGCTTAGCGCATAAGCACTAAGTTATCGCGGTGAACCATCTCCGGTTCGGCGGCATAGCCCAAAAGTTTTTCAAACGCCGCCGAAGATTTACGACACAAAAGTCGCGCTTCGGTGCTGGAATAATTCGCTAATCCTCGGGCAATTTCTAGTCCTGCGGGGTCACGTATGGCGATGACGTCCCCGCGCGAAAAATCGCCCTCGACCTCGACCATGCCGATGGGGAGCAAACTCTTTCCTTCGTCGCGCACCTTGTTCGCTGCGCCAGCGTCCACCGTGACAGCGCCACGCATTTGAAGGTGATCGGCCATCCATTGCTTGCGGGCTTGTGTTTTAAGCGTCGGGGCGACTAACAGAGTGCCAATCGCATGACCAAGGTGCAAGCGTATCAACGCATCTGGCTCACGTCCCCAAGCAATCACCGTTGACGCTCCTGAACCCGCAGCCCGTTTGGCGGCCAGTATTTTGGTAAGCATGCCACCCCGCCCAATGCTGCTGCCGGCGCCACCGGCCATCACTTCAAGTGCAGGGTCGCCCGCTTGGGCTTCATGGACTAAAGAAGCAGAGGGGTCTTTGCGCGGGTCTGCCGTAAAGAGGCCTTTTTGATCCGTCAAAATCACCAAGGCATCGGCCTCAACCAAGTTGGCAACCAATGCGCCCAAGGTGTCGTTATCACCAAATTTAATTTCATCGTTGACCACCGTGTCGTTTTCATTGATCACGGGTACAACGCCCAACTTGAGCAGTGTCAGTAGCGTCGAACGGGCATTGAGGTAACGCTCGCGATCGGCAAGATCGGCATGGGTGAGCAAAACCTGGGCGCTCCCCAAACCGTTTTCACGCAGCTTGGTTTCATACATCTGGGCCAGGCCCATTTGTCCCACAGCTGCAGCCGCCTGAAGTTCATGAACGGCATGGGGACGCACCGTCCAGCCTAAGCGCTTCATGCCTTCCGCAATGGCACCGCTGGAGACCATGATGATTTCACATTTGTGGTGAACCAAGTGCGCCATCTGACGGCACCATTCTCCAATAGCGGCTTCGTCCAGGCCCCGTCCGTCATTGGTAACCAGACTAGAGCCCACCTTCACAACAATGCGCTTGGCATCACGCAACACCACAGAATTTGAATTTTCAGACATAGTCGTCAAAGATCAGCATCACGTCTTAACACCTTAGACAGCAATAGATTTCACTCGGCTCCAGCGTCTTCGACGGGGCTTGGGGCCGCCGCCAAAAATCGGGGATCAATTTCAATATGGGGCTGCTCTGCGACTTGTTGCGCCTTGATATGTTTGTAGACCGATTTGATAAGTGGCTCGCAACCTTCACGGGTCAAAGCAGAAATTTCAAATACAGGCCCCTTGTACTTAAACCGTTTTACAAAATCTTTCACCAACGCTTCGCGCTCATCTAAGGGAACCATGTCCAATTTATTGAGAACCAACCAGCGGGGTTTTTTGTACAGCCCGTCGTCATATTTTTTCAACTCATTGACAATGGCTTTGGCTTGAGCCACGGTGTCAATTCCATCGTCAAACGGGGCGACATCCACAATATGCAAAAGCAAGCGGGTGCGTTGGAGATGCCTTAAAAATAAATGGCCTAAGCCTGCGCCTTCGGAAGCACCTTCGATCAGTCCAGGCAAATCTGCCACCACAAAGCTTTGCTCAGGGCCAACGCGAACCACGCCTAAGTTAGGGTGCAAGGTTGTAAAGGGATAGTCTGCGATACGGGGCCTGGCATTGGAAATTGCTGTGATCAGTGTCGATTTACCCGCATTAGGCATCCCTAACAGGCCCACATCGGCGAGCACTTTAAGCTCAAGCTTGAGATTTTTTTTCTCGCCTGGCCAACCTGGCGTTTTTTGTCGAGGCGCACGGTTGATGGCGCTTTTGAACCGCAAATTACCAAACCCGCCATCACCGCCTTTGGCAATGGTGATCACTTCACCGGGCACCAACAATTCAAAAAGTACTTCGCCTGTTTCAGCGTCTGTGATGATGGTTCCCACCGGCATTTTCAAGGTGATGTCTGTGCCCGCTGCACCAAACATATCAGAACCCATACCGTGCTCTCCGCGCTTAGCATCGTGTCGGCGCGAGAAGCGAAAGTCCACCAGGGTATTGAGGTTGGAGTCGGCAACCGCATACACATGCCCACCCCGCCCCCCATCTCCCCCATTGGGGCCGCCGAACTCTTTGTATTTTTCATGCCGAAAGGAGACGCAGCCGGCGCCACCATCTCCGGCGGAGATGTCAATGTAGGCTTCGTCTACAAACTTCATGGTTTACTCGAATCTATAAATAAAAAACCCCGCGCTTCTCGGCGCAGGGTTATGGGGTGAGCCTGGCTGCAGTTTATGCCGCAGCCGTCACACTCACTGTTTGCTTGTTCAGTGCGCCTTTGATAGCGAACGAAACGTGTCCATCAACCAGAGCAAACAAGGTATGGTCTTTACCGATACCGACATTGGTTCCGGGATGAAACTTGGTACCACGTTGGCGAACAATGATCGCGCCTGCGCTGATCAACTCACCACCAAAGGTTTTTACACCGAGCATTTTGGGCTTCGAATCGCGCCCGTTTCGCGTAGAGCCGCCGCCTTTTTTCTGTGCCATAACCTACGTCCTTTAAGCGACAATCGCGCCGATTTGCAATTCTGTGAACTGCTGACGGTGCCCTTGGCGTTTTTGGTAGTGCTTACGACGACGCATTTTAAAAATACGCACTTTGTCGTGCTTACCGTGTGACAAGACTGTCACTGTAACTGTTGCACCGGACACCAAGGGTGTGCCAACTTTAAGTTCAGCGCCGTTTCCGACTGCTAAAACCTCATTGAACACAATCTCTTGGCCTACGTCCGCAGCAATCTGTTCTACTTTAATTTTTTCGCCAGCCGCAACCCGATATTGCTTGCCGCCGGTTTTTATGACCGCGTACATTTTGACCTCTTCGACTTGAAACCTGTGAACGGATTTCCACAGAGCCAAAGAGTATAACATTGCAGCTCCGGCAAGGCAAACCACCTGTTTTCTACTTTGTAAAGGCCTAGGCGCTGCCTATAATTGCAAAAAACTACCCACAATGGCCTTGCTGACCCCCCCGCCCCGTCCTGTTTCAGGACTCTCCATCGTCGAGCACGACATGCGGCAGGTTGATTCCGTGATCGCCCAGCGCCTTCATTCTGACGTTCCGCTGGTGGGTAGCGTGTCGCAATACATCATCTCCGCTGGGGGTAAGCGTCTGCGACCGGTTCTACTTTTGCTTTGCTGCGGGGCTTTAGGATTCACAGGCAAACAGCGTTTTAACATGGCAGCAGTAGTGGAGTTCATTCACACCGCGACCCTCTTGCACGACGATGTCGTTGATGAGTCGACGCTGCGCCGCGGCTTAGCCACCGCAAATGCCCAATTTGGCAATCCTGCAAGCGTCTTGGTAGGTGACTTTTTGTACTCCCGCGCCTTTCAAATGATGGTGGATGGCCAGAATATGCGCATCATGGAGGTGCTTGCCGACGCGACCAATACGATTGCCGAAGGTGAGGTGATGCAGCTGATGAATATGCACAACGCAGAACTCAGTGAGGCTGGGTATTTACAGGTAATACGATCTAAAACCGCTAAGTTGTTTGAAGCCAGCGCCCGCGTTGGCGCGATTTTGTCAGACGCTTCGCCCACTCTTGAAGCCGCTTGCGCAAATTACGGGCAGGCCTTAGGCACCGCGTTTCAGGTGATTGACGACGTCCTTGATTACGCGGGAGATGCCAAACGCATGGGCAAAAACCTCGGCGATGATTTACGCGAAGGCAAAGCCACCTTGCCCTTGATTGCGGCCATGCAACGTGGCACCGCTCCCGAATGTTCCGTCATCCGCAGCGCCATAGAAAATGGGGATGTCAGCCTTTTAGACAATGTCGTCGCTATTGTCCAGCGCACGGGGGCGCTCACCGTAGCCTTCGAAGCTGCGCAACAAGAGGCACAACGCGCCGTTGCTGCGGTAGAGCTGCTGCCGCAAACCCCTTATAAAGCGAGCTTGATTGCCCTAGCCCACCAGTCAATTTCGCGCGATCACTGAGTCTGGGCTTAAGTCGAAGCCCGCGCATCGCCCCAACGCAAAGGGGAAGTTTCATCGCCAACATACAGCGTTTCACCATGCCTGTCGACGCAGTAATGGCGCGAAACAATCATTTCCTCAAAATGCATTTCTGCGGCAATGCGCGTGTACTCAAACAAAACACTGCGGGTAATTGTGGCTCCCGATCGAATCAGGCTTCCATGCCCAATCCACGAAGGACCAATAATTTTGACGCCTGGCTCAATGCGCACGCTAGATCCAATGTAGACCGGCCCTTCAATGGTGACCTGATCCCAATCCACAGCCGTATTGATTCCCACCCATACGCCGGGGCGCACTTGTTTACCTGGCATGGGCATAGCCTCTATTTCGCCGTTAAGCACCCGCTGTAAAACGGACCAGTAATCACTTACGCGGCCAATATCTATCCAATGAAACGGGCGGTTTTGGACAAAAAAGGCTTTGTGATGCGACACCAGTTGCGGAAAAAGCTGGCTACCAATATCGTACGTTTGGCCTTGGGGTACAAGCTCCAGCACTTCTGGTTCAAAGATGTAAATTCCCGTGCTCGCCAACGTTGACTTGGCGTCTTGGGGTTGCGGTTTTTCTTGAAATGACTCGATTCGCCCGTCTTTGGTGGCCACGACGATACCGTAGGACTGCACCTCCGCCAAAGGGACATCCATCGCGACGACGCTGGCGATAGCCGCTTTGGACTGGTGCTCTGCCAAGGCCGCAGTGATATCGAGATCGATCAAAGCGTCCCCACACAACACAATCGTTGTTTCATCGAAAAACCCGCTTTGGTCTTGGATGCTGCGCAACCCTCCTGCAGACCCTTTGGGTCGCGGCAAGATATCACCGAATTCGCGAACCCCTTCGTATGCATAACCTATTTCGACGCCCCAGCGGCTGCCGTCACCAAAGTACTCCTCAATTTTGTGGTGGTGGTAGGCGACATTCACCATGATTTCTGTCACCCCATGCCGGGCCAAATGTTCAATCAGGTACTCCATCACTGGTTTACCCAAAATCGGCACCATGGGCTTAGGCAAGTCACGCGTCAAGGGTCGCACGCGCGTGCCCTGCCCGGCTGCCAATATCATTCCTTTTGCCATCGCCTTACGCTCCAAGAGTTATGCGAAATTACAGAGGATTGTCTGCGATCCGCATCCTAGCGATAAAAACCAAAAACACTTTACACTTCTGTGAATTACAACTTTTGGCAAACGCCCTTCTACCATGGCCATTCTTGTGACCGGCGGTGCAGGTTTCATCGGAAGCAATTTCGTCTTGGACTGGCTGTCAGATTCTGACGAGCTCGTGATTAACCTTGATAAGCTCACTTACGCTGGCAATTTACAAAATTTAACGTCGCTTGAAGGCAACCCGCACCATATTTTTATCCATGGCGACATAGCCGATGAAACGTTAGTTACGGCGCTTTTGACAAAACACCAGCCGCGTGCCGTGGTGAACTTTGCAGCTGAAAGCCATGTGGACCGATCCATCTCTGGTCCCGGTGCATTTATCCAAACCAATATCGTTGCAACCTTCCAATTGCTTGAAGCGGTAAGGGCTTACTGGGGC
>SXSX01000255.1 GCA_005793295.1 Burkholderiales bacterium
CTCTCAGGCAAAAGGACCGATGCTGCTTTGATCTCTGAAGAGCTTCCGAGCCTCACGTCGCTCGGTGCACCGAAGGAGCAAGTCTGCCAATGCCTTACAAGGCGGCAGATGAATCTCTCAGGTCCAAAACAGAGGGGGCGCTTGACCTGCATTCATTTGCAGGCGGGTTTTACCACTTTGGCGTTTTTTGGACACACTCAAATGAAATCAATTGCAGTCATTGGCGGCGGTATTACCGGCGTCACCACCGCCTACGCCTTAGCAAAGCGGGGCTTTAAAGTCACTCTGTTCGAGAAGCACCGCTATGCGGCGATGGAAACATCGTTTGCCAATGGCGGGCAGCTTTCCGCATCCAACGCCGAAGTGTGGACGCATCTTTCCACCATCGTGAAGGGTATGAAATGGATGTTGAAAGCCGACGCCCCTTTGCTAGTCAACCCCAAACCGAGTTGGCACAAACTATCTTGGTTTGCAGAGTTTGTTTGCAATATTCCCCATTACGAACGTAACACTATTGCCACCACGCAGTTGGCGATTGCAGCGCGGGAACATATGTTTGCTTGGGCCGCCAAGGAAAATATTGATTTCGACCTCAAGCAACAAGGGATCTTGCATATCTACCGCGACAAAGCCGGGTTTGACCACGCCGCACAGGTCTCTAAGCTCTTGGCCCAAGGCGGATTAGACCGCTGCGCCGTGAGCCCTTCGGAGATGAAAGCGATTGAGCCCGCTTTGGCGGGAACGTATTACGGTGGTTATTTCACAGCCAGCGATTCCACGGGCGACATCCATAAATTCACTACCGCCATGGCCGCCGCTGCCGCCCGTTTGGGCGTCGTGTGCCTGTATGAGCAAGACGTCAAAAGAGTGACTCGGCAAGGCCCACAAATCAGGGTGGAAACAGAAAGTATGGACGGCCTACAGACACGGCATTTTGATGGGGTCGTAGTGTGCGCAGGAACCGCAAGCCGTGCAATTGCGGCGCAACTCGGCGACCGGGTCAACATCTACCCCGTGAAAGGGTATTCCATCACGGTGAATTTGCCCGATGCACGCAGTCAGGCAAGCGCCCCCACGGTGAGCCTGCTTGACGATGAAACCAAATTGGTGACCAGTCGCTTAGGGGTAGACCGGTTGCGCGTTGCCGGGACTGCCGAGTTCAATGGGTTTAACCGTGACATTCGCGCTGACCGAATTCGCCCTTTGACCGATTGGGTGGCGCAATGCTTTCCGGGAGTAAGTACTGAAAACGTGATTCCCTGGGCGGGGCTACGACCCATGATGCCTGACCTCATGCCCCGGGTGGGCCGAGGCAAAGCGCCCAATGTGTTCTACAACACAGGGCACGGACACTTGGGCTGGACTTTGTCTGCCGTTACGGCCGAAATGGTGAGCGACGTTGTGCTGGGCGCGAGTTAACTCCAGCTAACATCTGGGAATGCTTGCGAATTCTGAGCTCCATTCTTTACAACCGCAAGGACTCCAGGTCTGCGATATGACTTGGGGGCCTGACGGGCAAAACCTCTTCTCCCATTTGAACTTGGATTTCCCGGTCGGGGTGACTTGGGTGTGTGGCGGCGAAGGGTGCGGGAAAACGAGTTTGCTGCGGCTATTGGCGGGTGAGGTGCAAGCGCACAAAGGAAGTATCTCAGTCAAGGGCTCTGTTTTTTGGGCGGACCCCCGCTCTGACGCGCATGAGTGTGCCAGCGCCCTAGCCTACTTTGAATCCGTGCAGGCGCGATTTGGACCATGGGATGCCAATCGACTGACCTATCTCACTGACGGCCTTGGAATCACAGAGCACGTCCACAAATCCCTCTACATGCTTTCTACAGGGACCAAGCGTAAAGTCTGGCTAACGGCGGCCTTTGCTGCGGGCTGTTCCGTGACGCTTTTGGATGAGCCTTTTGCAGCATTGGACCGCGCGTCGATTGCCTTTGTGAACCAACGGTTGCAAGAGGTTCATGCCCAACGCCAAGGCGTGTGGGTCGTCTGCGACTACGATGCGCCAAGCCCATGGGCATTGACTGAAATTTTTCAACTGGACCGTTCACTATGAGCACTGTGGTTTTTTTCGCCGTGTTGGCTTTTGTTCTTCAAATGCGTAACTCTTGGGAACAGCGCAAACGCTTGATGCATCTTGGTCATTACCTGCGTAATTTCGAGATTGAAAAGCTGATGGAAAGCCTCACTGAAGGCTACTTACGCGCACTCGGAGAAGACGATGCAGAGCGCCGAACGCAAATTTGGAACATGCTTGAACAAACCGAGCAAAACTTAAATGGGCAATTCCAACAGTTTGTAGAAGCCTTTGCGCAGGCCGATGTCCACGCGAGCCGAGGCAGTACGCTGGCGCTAGGCTTGCCTTTCGCCCTCGTCTTTGCTCCTGGTGCCACCTTTGATATGCGGAAATTGCTCAAGGTACACGCCCAAGGCATCGATGCGACACTGACCAACACCGAAGGACTTTCCAACCGAGACAAGGCATTTAGATTGTCAGCGGAGTTGTTTTTAATGCAACACAGCTGCCACTGGTTTTGCAAATCCAAACTCGTTGCTTCAGCGCGAATGCTTTCTCGCCATAAAACACAATACGCCCAACTATTGAGCGCGGTGCGTCCGCAAACCCGCGAGGCCTACAGCCGCTTGATGCGAGTCTAAGGGCGGTTTAACGAGGATTTAAGCGGCTTTCGGCGCATCAACGGTGCGCAAGCGGATATGCAACTCGCGCAATTGCTTTTCGTCGACTGGGCTTGGGGCTTGCGTAAGTAAGCACTGGGCGCGTTGGGTTTTGGGAAAGGCGATTACGTCGCGAATCGATTCGGCACCGGTCATCAGCGTCACGATACGGTCTAGACCAAAAGCCAAGCCGCCGTGAGGAGGCGCACCGTACTGCAAAGCGTCGAGCAGGAAGCCAAACTTGAGTTGGGCTTCTTCAGGGCTAATTTTCAAAGCATCAAAGACTTTTTGTTGAACATCGGCGCGGTGGATACGCACTGAGCCGCCGCCCATTTCCCAACCGTTCAAGACCATGTCGTAGCCTTTGGAGATGCACTTCTCGGGCGCGGTGACCATCCAGTCTTCGTGGCCGTCTTTGGGCGCGGTAAAGGGGTGGTGGGTTGCGGTATAGCGTTGGGCTTCTTCGTTAAACTCAAACATCGGAAAGTCCACCACCCACATGGGCCGCCAGCCGGTTTCAAACAAGCCGTTCTTTTTACCGAATTCGCTGTGGCCGATTTTGATTCGCAAAGCACCAATGGCGTCGTTGACGATTTTGGCTTTGTCAGCGCCAAAGAAAATCAGGTCGCCGTTTTGCGCACCGCTGCGCTCTAAAACGGCGTTGAGGGCTTTGTCATGGATGTTTTTCACAATCGGTGACTGCAAGCCATCGCGCCCTTTGGAGAGGTCATTCACGCGGATATAGGCCAATCCCTTTGCGCCGTAAATTTTGACAAACTCGGTGTAAGCATCAATTTCACCTCGGCTGATCCCGCCGCCTTCGTCAGAGCCGTGGGGCACGCGCAAGGCCACAACCCGACCACCCTTCATTGTGGCAGCGCCAGAAAACACCTTGAAATCCACATCGGCCATGACGTCGGTGACTTCGGTGAATTCCAGTTTCACGCGCAGGTCAGGCTTATCGGAGCCATACAAATGCATCGCATCAAAATACGTCATGACGGGGAACTCGCCCAAGTCAACTCCAATCGTGTTTTTAAACACGGTCGTGATCATCCCTTGAAACATATCGCGAATTTCTTCTTCGCCCAAAAAGGAC
>SXSX01000015.1 GCA_005793295.1 Burkholderiales bacterium
GCTTCTCGGTCATCCCCATGCCCATCGTCAAGCCCGTTTTTTCACTAAAAAGCACGAGGCGGGGGTCGTACTGCGCACGGCTCAAACCCGGCGCCCAGTCTTTGAAAATAGCGGCGTTGCTTTTGAGGGCCGGCATCACCGCGTAAGTCATCGAGATCGGGCACAAGATCGAAGACTCGGTCTGGGTGAACATCGAAAATGCGGCAGCGCGGCGCATGTGCGCGGTTGACGCGCCCTCTGGCGCATCCCAAAAATCTTCCCACGGCGTTCCATGTAAACCCGCCCGAGTCGCCACCGCCATCAAGGCGTGGTAACTAGGATGAAACTCGACTTGGTCGACCCGGTTTCCGTAGCGGTCATGGGTTCGCAACTGCGGCGTATAAACATTGGCCAGTTGCGCATGCGTTTGCATCGCCGCCGTTCCCAACTCGGCGCCTAAGTCACGCAAAGGCGTGGTGTCCAGATGGGGCGCGTTGAATTGCAAGGCACTTTGGAGCGCCTGGTTCCCCGTAAACAGGTTGTAGCCGTCTAACTGCCGTGCTTGGTTAAAAACCGCGTGGGTCGCGCCGGCTTGCGCGGTCTCAGCCACCGGTTACGACGCTTACGCCGCCGTCCACCGCCAACCATTGGCCGGTGATGTGTTTGCCAGCGTCAGACGCGTACAACAAGCACAAGCCCTTCAAGTCTTCGTCATCACCCAAGCGCTTCAAAGGCGCATGCGCAGCGAGCGTTTCTTCGCCCATCTCTTTGAGCGTTCCCATGGTCATCTTGCTTGGGAAAAATCCGGGGCAAATCGCGTTCACGGTGATGTTGTACTTGCCCCACTCCGCGCCCAAAGTGCGGGTGAAATTGACCACCGCGCCTTTAGACGTGTTGTACGCAATGGTGTGCATTCCTTCGGGGTTTCCGCCTAGGCCGGCAATGGAGGCCACGTTGATAATGCGCCCGCTGCGCCGAGGAATCATGGAGCGTTTTGCTACGACCTGGCTTAGCAAAAAGTAACCTCGAACGTTAAGGTTCATGACCTTGTCCCAGGCTTCTACGGGATGGTCTTCAGCGGGTGCGCCCCAAGCGGCTCCCGCGTTGTTCACCAAAATATCAATGTGTCCCAACCGTTTTAAGGACTCTTCGGCAAGGCGCGTGATTTCAGAGTCTTTGGCGCAATCAGCGGCAATCCAACTCGCATCAATCCCAGCGGCCTTAAGTTCTGCTGTGGCGTGCTCTAAGTCTTCGGGTTTGCGCGAGCTCAAAACGACTTTGGCACCGGCCTCGCCCAAAGCGTGGGCCATCTGCAAGCCCAAACCGCGAGAACCTCCGGTGACTAAGGCGGTTTTGCCGGTGAGATCAAAGAGTTGTTGGATGGTACGCGTCATGCTAATTCCTCAAAAAAGACTACTCTACTGTAAAGCGAAGATTCTGCAGGGCGCTATTGCCGTAAAGCTGTCTCCGGCGCGATAGAAACTACTGGGAAAAACCAATTACTCCTCGCGGAGTTTGGAGCGCAAAACCACCATCACCACGCCAGCGACGACGGCCGCAGCGCCGCCCAAAAGAAAGGCCGGAGCGCCCTGGCCTTGAATTTTTTCAACAAAGGTAGACAAAACCATGGACAACAGCCCGCCGTAAATCAAGATCCATATCCAACGCTCCATGCGCAGCAAGCGCAGATTGGTGGTTCCGTTGTATTTCTTAAAAAAAGCCATTAAAAAGCGTCCTCAGGGAAAGTTGCACACGTTAAGTCCCTCGATTGCACCACAGATAACCAGGCGCCAATCTTAGGAAGCTCGTAATGGTAAAAGAATTGGGCCGCGCCCAAGCGGCCTCGGGTTTCCGGCTTTGAACTTTTCGGGTCGGCTGCGACCGTCGCAAGCGCCACGTCCAGCCATATCCAAGCCAAAACGGTGTGACCAAAAGCCTGCATATACGGAACCGCATTCGCAAGCGCCTCTTGCGGATTTTGGGTAGCCCACGCCGCTTTGGTTGCGTTGCCTACCGCGCCCAAAGCCTCGCCCAATGTTTTCGCAAGGGCAGCCAAGGTCGGATGCTTGGCTGCGCGAGCGCAGCTAGCTTGAATCCGCTGAGCCAACAACTGCATACCGCGTCCGTTTTCCATCAAGACTTTGCGCCCGAGCAAATCCATCGCCTGAATCCCGTGCGAGCCCTCGTGAATCATGTTCAAGCGGTTATCGCGCCAATACTGCTCTACCGGAAAATCACGCGTATAGCCGTAACCGCCGTGAACCTGGATTGCCAAAGAATTGGCTTCTAAACACCACTCGCTGGGCCAGCTTTTAGCAATCGGGGTCAAAACTTCCAAAAGCAAGCGGGCCTCGTCTGCGGCTGCGGCGTCTGCCGTGTGTTGCTCATCAACCAACCTGGCGCAATACAACTCCAAAGCCAAAGCCCCTTCGCCATACGATTTTTGGGCCAAGAGCATGCGCTTGACATCGCTGTGTTCGATGATCCGAACCTGCGGCTGCGATGCGTCTTTTCCCGACGCGCCGATCGGGCGGCCTTGGGGTCGGCTCTTGGCGTAATCTAAAGATGCGTAATAACCGGCTAATCCCAACATCGTTGCGGCAATCCCCACGCCGATTCGCGCCTCATTCATCATGTGAAACATACAGCGCAAACCCTCTCCGGGCTGGCCCACCAA
>SXSX01000016.1 GCA_005793295.1 Burkholderiales bacterium
CTTCAGTGTTCGCTGTTGGCCTGGGCGAACATCATGAGTTCTACATCGGTGGGATTGCGTTTCAAACCAGTGAACGCATTGACCAAGTAGTCCATCTCATCGTCTGTCAAAGCCAAGCCAAATCGAACATTGGCCTCAACCAAAGCGGCGCGACCGCCTTGAAGAATGTCACAAAAGTCCATGGCCGCAGCGGGCAAGGAGGCGAACATGGCTTGTGCTTGTTCCCGCTTAGCAAACGCACTCTCCGTCATGCGATCATGCAGCATATCGGCCAGTGCCTGCCACTGTTCGGGCGTCAAGGTATTTTTAGAGAGTAGCCCCGTTTTGAGGGTCAGGTAGTACTCGACCACACGCTCGACCCTTTGGACCGCAAAACCGCAGTTGTGGGCAATATCGGTGGCCTTAGAAGCCCAGGGCGAGACGGTTCCTAAACGGGGCGAGACCAAGACCAAAACAGCTGAATCGTTTGAAAGTTCGCCGCCCTCAAAGGGTTCGCCGTAGCGCAACAAATCGGCAAGCTGGGTATTTAAAGCATCGTTGGGGGCCGATGGGGTTGCGACCCAATGGACATAACGGGCTGAAATCCCAGAGACTTTGTCGTGGACACTTTGGAGTGCTTTGAGAAGTTGTTCTGCGCGAAAGCGGCTGAGAGCGTTGCCGCCATTGAAAGAGGAAAGATGCAGGGTCACTTTGGAGGCTTCAATGGGTCGGTCAAAACGGTAGGGGGAATCGTCTGCATTTTAACTGGCGGCTTAACCGTGGGCTCTTGGGGGATTGGCACCAATGGGATAATCACGCCCCATGACTATCACTTACAAAGACGCCCAAGGCATCGCAGGTATGCGTGTTGCGGGCCAACTGGCATCCGAGGTTCTTGACTACCTCACCCCTTTTGTCAAACCGGGGGTAACGACCAACGCACTCGACAAGCTCGCGCATGACTACATTGTTGACGTGCAGGGCTGCATTCCCGCCCCTTTGAACTACACCGGCGGGGGCAATACGCCCTACCCTAAGTCCATTTGCACGTCTGTGAACCATCAGGTGTGCCACGGTATTCCCAATGACAAAGCCCTAAAAAAAGGCGACATTGTGAACATCGACGTGACCGTGATCAAAGACAGTTGGCATGGCGACACCAGCCGCATGTTCTTGGTCGGCGACGTGTCTATCGCCGCTAAACGCCTTTGCTCGATTACCTACGAAGCCATGTGGCACGGAATCAAGATGGTCAAGCCGGGAATCCATTTAGGCGATATCGGGTTTGCGATTCAAAAATTTGCCGAAGGCCATGGTTTTAGCGTGGTACGCGAGTTTTGTGGCCACGGCATTGGACAGGTTTTTCACGAAGAGCCCCAGGTTTTGCACTACGGGCGCCCGGGAACTTTGGAAAAATTGGTGGAAGGCATGACCTTCACGATTGAGCCGATGATTAACGCGGGCAAAAAAGAAATCAAAGACGGCCCAGAAAAAGACCACTGGACCATCGTGACCCAAGACCGGTCGCTTTCTGCCCAATGGGAACACACCATTTTGGTCACGCCCACAGGCTATGAGGTGATGACTTTGTCGGCCGGGAGCCCGCCGATTCCGAGTTTTGTACCTGCCCAAGCGGCCTGAGGCAGCGGCTTTTTTTTAGTGCGCGACGTATGACTGAAATACAAGCACTACGCGCTAACTACCGCGCCCTAAAACTTCAGACGATTGCGCGACTACAAGAACCCAGCTTTTCTGCGCGGGGGATTCATAAAATTTTGCACCAGCTCTCGGGCTTGGCCGATGGCTTGCTAACCCGACTCTGGGAGCAAGCGGGTTTAGGAGCGCCGCTGGCTTTGCTGGCGGTGGGCGGGTTTGGCCGCGCGGAGTTGTTTCCCTACTCTGATGTGGATGTCGTGGTGTTGCTTCCCGATGGGGAGTCACTTGAAACCAACAACGCGTTAAAAATAAAAATTGAGGCGTTTATAGGCAGTTGTTGGGACGCGGGTTTGGAGATCGGTTCCAGCGTTCGAACTGTTAAAGACTGCTTGGCCGAGGCCAATAAAGACGTCACTGTTCAAACCGCCTTACTCGAATGCCGCAGAGTCACGGGCGACGCCCAGCTCGTCTCTCAATTCACCACAACATTTTTCGCAGAACTCGACCCGAAGGCTTTTTTTGTAGCTAAAACGTTGGAGATGAGACAGCGCCATACCAAGTTTGAAGACACGCCGTATGCGCTAGAGCCGAACTGCAAAGAGTCTCCCGGCGGCATGCGCGATTTGCAGATCATTTTGTGGGTGGCCAAAGCGGCGCAGCTGGGCCGCGATTGGAAGAGCCTCGCGCAAAGCGGTTTAGCGACCGTGTTTGAAATCAAGCAAATTCAAAACAACGAATCCCTGCTGTATTTGATTCGAGCGCATTTGCATATGATGGCCCAGCGCCGCGAGGACCGATTGGTCTTTGACTTGCAAACCCCTGTAGCCAAAGCCTTCGGCCACCAAGCCAGCACGCCCAAGCCGGGAAAACGCGGTATGGTCCGCGCCAGTGAAGCTTTGATGAAGCAGTATTACTGGGCTGCAAAAGCAGTCACCCAGCTCAATCAAATTTTGCTGATGAACATTGAAGAGCGCCTGAGCCCTTCGACCTACACCCTGCGCCGTATCAACGACCACTTTAACGAAAAAGCGGGAATGATTGATGTCAGCAGTGACGATATTTACCAACGCAATCCCCATGCGATTTTGGAAACTTTTTTGGTCTACCAAACAACTATTGGCGTCAAAGGGCTGTCGGCTCGCACGCTGCGAGCGCTCTACAACGCCCGCGACTTGATGGACTCCGCTTACCGAAAAGACCCGGTCAACCAGGTGACGTTTCGAAACATTTTGATGCAACCCCAAGGCATTACCCATGCCATGCGCTTGATGAATCAGACCTCGGTTTTGGGGCGCTACCTCTGGGTTTTTAGGCGCATCGTCGGGCAAATGCAGCACGATTTGTTTCATGTCTACACCGTAGACCAACATATCTTGATGGTACTGCGCAATGTGCGTCGGTTTTTTATTGTGGAGCACGCCCACGAATACCCGTTTTGCTCGCAGCTCGCCTCAGGCTGGGACAAGCCGTGGCTCTTGTATGTGGCGGCCCTCTTTCATGACATTGCCAAAGGCCGCGGCGGCGACCACTCGGACTTAGGCAAAGTCGAAGTGCGGCGTTTTTGTAAGCAACACGCCATTGCCAGCGAAGACGCCCAACTGGTTGAGTTTTTGGTGGGCGAGCATTTAACGATGAGCCACATCGCGCAAAAGGCAGACTTGAGCGATCCCGATGTGATCCGCAAGTTTGCGCAGCGGGTGGGTAACGAGCGCAATTTAACGGCCTTGTACTTGCTCACGGTAGCCGACATTCGGGGCACCTCACCCAAAGTTTGGAACGCCTGGAAAAGTAAGCTTTTAGAAGATTTGTACCGTTACACCATGCGCGTACTCGGTGGTCGCGCTCCGGATGCGGCGGCGGAAGTGGAAAGCCGCAAACGTGAAGCCTTGATTTTGGTGGCGCTTTACGCTATGCCATTTGAAGCGCACAAAGCACTGTGGGATACGCTTGATGTCAGTTACTTTATGCGCCACGACGCCCCGGATATTGCGTGGCATACCAAACAACTCTCGCGCCACGTGAATACGCCTACGCCAGTGGTTCGGGCGCGTCACTCACCGGTCGGCGAAGGTCTGCAAGTCTTGGTTTACACCCAAGACCAACCCGACTTGTTTGCTCGTATTTGCGGTTATTTTGACCAGGCATCGTTTAGCATTTTGGACGCCCGCGTTCACACCACCCACCACGGCTACGCCCTAGACACGTTTCAAATCGTTACCTCAGCGGGAATGCAAGAGCACTACCAAGCGTTGACGAGCATGCTAGAAAATGATTTGGCTTTGGCTATTGCCAACGCCGGGCCCTTGCCTGCGCCGAGCAAAGGTCGGGTATCTCGCCGGGTCAAGAGCTTTCCGATTGCCCCACGGGTGACGCTTCGGCCAGACGAGAAGGCGCAGAATTGGCTGCTTAATATTTCTGCCAGTGACCGATTGGGCTTGTTGTACAGCGTTGCCCGCGTTTTGGCGCGACACAAAATTGAAGTTCAACTTGCCAAGGTGGCCACTTTGGGCGAGCGCGTTGACGATACGTTCTTGATCCACGGCGCACAGCTTCAGTTCAACAAAGCGCAAATTGAGATAGAAACCGAGCTGCTAGAGGTACTTTCCGACTAGCGTCTCATGGTTTTCCATGATCTCCAAATCGCAGGGTTAAGGTAAATTGCCATTGGTAATTTTCGCTCAACTTTTATCGAATTGGAGACGACGTGCTTTCAGACATCGACATTGCCCAAGCGGCCCGGATGAAACCCATCAGTGAAATTGCAGCAGGCTTGGGAATTCCCGATACCGCAGTCGATCCTTATGGTCGCTACAAAGCCAAGATTGCCTTGGACTATGTAGACAGTCTGGCTGACCGTCCCAACGGTAAATTAATTTTGGTCTCCGCCATCAGCCCCACTCCCGCCGGAGAAGGCAAAACAACTACGACCGTTGGATTGGGTGACGCACTCAACCGCATCGGGAAGAAAACCATTATTTGCTTGCGTGAACCCAGCTTGGGCCCGGTCTTTGGTATGAAGGGTGGCGCAGCAGGCGGCGGCCACGCGCAAGTGGTGCCGATGGAAGATATCAATCTGCATTTCACTGGCGACTTTAACGCCATCGCCTTGGCTAACAACCTGCTAGCCGCGCTGATTGACAACCACATTCACCACGGAAACGCGCTTGATATTGATGTGCGTCGGATTACGTGGAAGCGGGTGATGGACATGAATGACCGCGCCCTGCGCGACATTACCTGTTCCCTAGGCGGGCCTGGTAACGGCTTCCCGCGACAAGATGGTTTTGACATCGTGGTGGCGTCGGAAGTGATGGCGATCTTCTGTTTGGCAACCAGCTTGAAAGACCTCAAGGAACGCTTAGGTAATATTGTGATTGGCTACACCAAAGCACTCAAAACAGTTCGCGCACGCGACCTGAATGCGAACGGGGCAATGACGGTGTTGTTGCGAGAGGCGTTAAAACCCAATTTGGTTCAAACCTTAGAAAACAACCCCGCATTTATTCACGGCGGCCCTTTTGCCAATATTGCCCACGGCTGCAATTCCGTCCTAGCCACCCAAATGGCGCTCAAGCTGGCCGACTATGTGGTCACCGAAGCGGGCTTTGGCGCAGACCTGGGCGCGGAAAAGTTTGTAGATATCAAATGCCGAAAATCCGGCTTGCGCCCGTCGGCTGTCGTTTTGGTGGGAACCATTCGGGCCTTGAAGTACCACGGCGGGTGTGATCTGAAAGAACTCAATAAAGAGAATTTAGCTGCCCTTGAAAAAGGGATTGCCAATATCGAGCGGCACGTCAGCAATGTGCGAACCCATTACGGCCTGCCTTGCATCGTATCGATGAACCACTTTACGCCTGATACTCCCGCCGAATTTGCTTTGCTCAAAACCAAGCTGGACCATCTGCAAGTGCCCGTGATCTCGGCGAGGCACTGGGCCGATGGAGGCGCAGGCGCAGAAGATGTAGCGCGGGCAGTGGTTGAATTGACCGCCACCTCCAACAAAGGGTTCCGTTTTGTCTATGAAGACGAGATGCCGCTGTGGGAAAAGATGAAGGCAGTGGCTACCAAGATTTATGGGGCCAGCGACATCAGCGCGGACACCAAAGTACGCGCTGAGATTCAACGGCTGCAAGAGGCGGGGTATGGCCACTACCCGATTTGCGTAGCAAAAACCCAGTACTCTTTTTCTACCGACGCCCAAAAACGCGGAGCGCCAAGTGGGCACACCGTGAATGTGCGAGAGGTTCGTTTGGCTGCGGGCGCGGAATTTGTTGTCATGGTCTGTGGTGACATCATGACCATGCCGGGTCTGCCAAAAATACCGTCCTCCGAGCACATTGACATTGATGACTCAGGCAAGGTTTTAGGCTTGTTTTAGTTCCCTTGGGGGTGAGCCACCGCCCTACCTTGGGGTGGTGAAAACACCTAGTCACCAATTGCTTGACTTCTAAAGGTTTAAGCCTAAACTAATCTCATTATTGTTATGGGTTGAGTTTTGGTATGAACATTGTTTGCATTGGTGGCGGTCCGGCGGGTTTGTATTTTGCGCTGCTGATGAAGCAAAACAACCCTGCCCACGAGATCACGGTGGTCGAACGCAACAAGCCCTATGACACGTTTGGCTGGGGAGTGGTTTTCTCTGACGCTACCATGGACAACATGCGCATTTGGGATCCCGAAACTGCAGCAGATATTGAAGTGGCCTTTAACCACTGGGATGACATCGAACTGGGATTCAAAGGCAAAACGATTCGCTCTGGTGGCCACGGCTTTGTAGGCATTGGCCGCAAAAAATTACTCAACATCTTGCAGCGCCGCTGCGAAGCCTTGGATGTCAAATTGGAGTTTGAGGTCGATGCCGATTCGGATTTGCAGTATCCGGACGCAGACTTGGTGATTGCCAGCGATGGGATTAACTCGCGTATTCGCTCCAACTACGAAGCCATCTTTAAACCCGATGTCGTTACCCGGCCGAACCGCTTCATTTGGCTTGGGACCCACAAACTCTACGATGCTTTTACTTTCCTGTTTGAGAAAACCGAACACGGCTGGTTTCAAGCCCATATTTACAAGTTCGATGACACTACCACCACCTTTATCGTGGAGTGCCCAGAGCACGTTTGGTTAGCCCATGGCTTAGACCAAGCCGACCAAGACCAGTCTATCGCATTTTGCGAAAAAATCTTTGCGAGTAATTTGCAAGGTGCGAAGTTGATGACCAACTCGCGCCACTTGCGGGGCTCGGCATGGCTCAATTTTCAGCGCGTCAAATGCGAACAATGGTCCCACTTCAATGGGCGCAGCCACGTGGTGTTGATGGGAGACGCAGTTCACACCGCCCACTTTGCGATTGGCTCAGGCACCAAATTGGCGATTGAAGATGCGATTGAACTCACGCGCCAGTTCAAAGAGATTGGTGATTCCCCAGAAAATATTCCCTTGGTTTTAGAGCGCTACCAAGCCTTGCGCCATGTCGATGTGTTGCGTTTGCAAAATGCGGCCTGGAACGCCATGGAATGGTTTGAGGTGTGTGGAGAGCGCTATTGCGACCAGCTCGAAGCGCCACAGTTCATGTATTCCATGTTGACACGCAGCCAACGCATTAGCCATGAAAATTTACGGCTTCGGGATGCGAAGTGGCTGGCTGACTTTGAATCTTGGTTTGCGACAAATGCAGGACAAGCGCCTGCCACTGGACAAAGCGCACCGCCACCGATGTTTACGCCGTATACGGTACGCGGACTGACCCTCAAAAATCGCGTTGTCGTCTCGCCGATGGCGCAGTACTCCGCCGTGGATGGCGTTGTGGGGGACTACCACTTGGTTCACCTCGGCGCTCGCGCGATGGGAGGCGCAGCGATGGTGTTTGCGGAGATGACTTGCGTGAGCGCCCACGGGCGAATTACCCCGGGCTGTCCTGGGATGTACGCCCCAGAGCACACCGCAGCATGGAAGCGCATTGTCGATTGGGTGCATACCCAAAGCGACGCTAAATTTGCAATGCAAATAGGTCACGCCGGTGCCAAAGCGTCAACCCGCTTGGCATGGGAGGGCATCGACAAGCCGCTCGAATCGGGCAACTGGCCTTTGGTTTCTGCCTCAGAGCAACAGTACTTGCCCGGAGTAAGTCATATTGCAAAAGCCATGACGCGGTCTGAGATGGACACGGTTTGCCAAGAGTTTGTTGCCAGCACACACGCTGCAGCCCTTGCCGGCGTGGACTGGCTGGAACTGCACTGCGCCCACGGTTATTTGCTATCGAGTTTTATTTCGCCGTTGACCAATCAGCGCACTGATGCCTACGGTGGAAGCTTAGACAACCGCTTGCGCTTTCCGCTGGAAGTCTTTGCAGCGGTTCGGGCGGCCTGGCCCAGCGAGCGCCCGATGTCTGTTCGGATTTCAGCGAACGATTGGGTCGAAGGCGGTATCACTCCATCCGATGCGGTGGCGATTGCCAGTGCTTTCAAAAAGGCGGGGGCCGACATGATCGACTGCTCCTCGGGGCAAGTCAGTAAAAAAGAGAAACCGGTTTTTGGGCGCATGTTCCAAACCCCGTTTGCCGATCGCATTCGCCAAGAGGCCGGGATTGCGACGATTGCAGTGGGCGCCATCAGCGAGGCGGACCATGTCAACAGCATTATTTCTGCT
The DNA here is from genome assembly GCA_005793295.1 of Burkholderiales bacterium. Classification (GTDB taxonomy): domain Bacteria; phylum Pseudomonadota; class Gammaproteobacteria; order Burkholderiales; family Burkholderiaceae_C; genus Allorhodoferax. The sequence continues at coordinate 8,284 of SXSX01000016.1, forward strand.
GGCCGTGCGGATTTGTGCGCAGTCGCTCGCCCCCATTTGGCTAATCCTGCGTGGACATTGACCGAGGCCGCAAAAATTGGGTATACCCCCATCGCTTGGCCCAAGCAGTACATCTCAGGAAAACCACAAATGGAATCGTTATTCCAACGCGAAAAAGCGCAAGCTGCTCTCGCAGCACAAAGTTAAAGCCATGCGCATTGACCAAAGCAGAAACCTCCTAAACCAAGCCGACGAGCTAGGGCACGAAGCCCGCTCCGACCTTGGTGACCATGCAGCGCTCAAACTCTGGTTGCGCATGCTAGCTTGTAGCACCCAAATTGAAGATGAAATTCGCAAGCGCTTGCGTTTGCGGTTTGATATTTCATTGCCCCGTTTTGACTACATGGCGCAGCTGTACCGCCAACCTGAAGGGCTCAAAATGAGCGAGCTTTCGCGCTTTTTGATGGTGACGGGCGGCAACGTCACCGGAGTCACCGATGAGCTCGTTCGCGAAGGCATGGTGACACGAACCAACAGTGCCAGCGACAGGCGCTCGTGGATCGTGAGCCTAACGGCTCAGGGACACGCTACTTTCAAAGCGATGGCTCAAGAACACGAACAATGGATCTTGGAATTTTTCTCTGGCATGGATGCCAGTACCGTCCAAACCCTTTACAACCAGTTGGGCAAGCTGCGTGTTCAATTGGTAAGGCAACAAGAACCGCAAACCAAGGACCGCCCATGAGCGCACCTGTTAAAAGCCCCGCTGCAGTCAAGAACTTACACCCTGCCTTGGCTGCAGGTAACCAGCATATGCTCGCCCCTTACGCGGCACAGCATTTTCTTTGGTCCTGTCAGGACGGTGTGGGAAACATCACACTGAACCGGCCTGAGCGAAAAAACCCGCTGACGTTTGATTCCTATGTAGAACTACGCGACCTGTTTGGTCGTTTGAAATATGCCAAAGACGTCCACGCCATTGTCATCAGCGGCGCGTGTGATAACTTTTGTTCGGGCGGCGATGTCCATGAAATTATTGGTCCGCTGATTCATTTATCCGCCCCTGAATTGTTGATGTTTACCCGCATGACGGGAGACCTTGTCAAAGCGATGCGCGGTTGCCCTCAACCCATCATTGCCGCAGTCGATGGCGTGTGCGCGGGCGCTGGGGCCATCATGGCGATGGCGTCTGATATGCGTTTGGGAACGGTTCGTAGCAAAACTGCATTCTTGTTTAACCGCGTGGGGTTGGCAGGCTGCGATATGGGCGCATGCGCTATTTTGCCGCGCATCATTGGCCAAGGCCGGGCCAGCGAATGGCTTTTCACAGGCCGATCGATTGGCGGTGAAGAAGCCGAACGCAGTGGGTTTTTCAACCGCTTGTGTGAGCCCGCCGCGCTTGCGGCGGCCGCGCAACAGTTAGCCCATGAACTAGCCTCTGGCCCTACGTTTGCAAACGGCATCACCAAAACCATGCTGCACCAAGAGTGGTCTATGTCTATCGACCAAGCGATAGAGGCCGAGGCCCAAGCGCAAGCCATTTGCATGTTGACCCAAGACTACCAACGGGCGTATGAAGCTTTTGTTGTGAAGCAGCGTCCTGTGTTTCAGGGTAACTAAACAAGGCATGCCATGAGCGACACCCGATACCTGGATTGGCCCTTTTTTAATCCGCAACACGTGCAGCTTGCGCGGGATCTTGATCAATGGGCCTGCGCCCATATTTCCCAAACCCATAGCCATGATGTCGATGCAGAGTGCAAAGCGTTGGTAAAGAGTTTGGGACAAGCGGGTTGGTTGACATACGCCATCGCAGGCCTGGCCCATGGTGCAGCCTCAAACGTCATGGACACACGCAGTATTTGCATCATCCGTGAAACACTCGCTCGGCACTCCGGCTTAGCGGACTTTGCATTTGCTATGCAGGGCTTGGGCTCAGGCGCAATTAGTTTGGCGGGAAGCCCTGAGCAACAAGAGCGCTACCTCGCCAAGGTAGCCAAAGGCGAGGCTATTGCGGCCTTTGCTTTAAGCGAACCGGATGCCGGCTCCGACGTGGCAGCGATGCAATGCAGCGCCAAAGTAGAAGACGGTTATGCGGTTCTCAACGGCTGTAAAACCTGGATTTCTAACGGAGGCATTGCTGATTTTTACGTTGTTTTTTCCCGCAGCGGCGAAGCACCAGGTGCCCGTGGAATCAGCGCGTTTATTGTGGATGCCGATACGCCGGGCTTGTCGATTGCACAGCGCATTGAAGTGATTGCGCCCCACCCTTTAGCCACCTTGCGTTTTAAGGAGTGCCGCGTTCCTTTGAGTCAACGCATTGGCGCTCCCGGCGAAGGTTTTAAAGTGGCCATGCGGACCTTGGACGTGTTTCGAACCTCGGTTGCCGCAGCCTCCTTGGGCTTTGCACGAAGAGCGTTTGACGAAGCGTTGCAGCGGGCAACCAGCCGCAAGATGTTCAACCAAACCTTGGCTGACTTTCAATTGACGCAAGCCAAATTAGCGCAGATGGCAACCACCATTGATGCCAGCGCGTTGTTGACTTACCGCGCTGCGTGGTTACGCGACCAAGGTCAATCCGTCACCAAAGAAGCAGCCATGGCCAAGATGACTGCGACCGAAGGCGCCCAACAGGTGATTGATGCAGCCGTTCAAATTTGGGGTGGCATGGGCGTCGTGAGCGGTCACATCGTAGAGCGCTTGTACCGCGAAATTAGATCGCTTCGAATTTACGAAGGGGCCACCGAAGTCCAGCAGCTCATCATCGCCCGTGAACTTTTAAAAGACGCGCTATGACCACCGCCCACACCGACCACTTCGCACGCAACCACTTGCCGCCGAGCGATCAGCAACCGGTGTATCTGTTTGATTTGCCAGAGTTGCAATTTCCTGAACAGTTGAACTGTGCGACCGAATTATTGGATCGTCATATCGACAATGGGCAAGGCGATCGCTTGTGTATTCGTTCTCCCCAAGTTAGCTGGACGTACGCCGATCTTTTTGACAAAGCCAACCGCATCGCCAACGTGCTGGTTGATTCCATGGGTGTCGTCCCCGGCAACCGCGTGTTGTTACACGGACCCAATAATCCGATGATGGTGGCCTGCTGGTTTGCCATCGTGAAGGTCGGGGCGATTGCAGTCGCCACCATGCCGATGCTGCGTGCCAAAGAACTCAAAGCCGTGATAGACAAGGCGGAGATTTGTC
>SXSX01000017.1 GCA_005793295.1 Burkholderiales bacterium
ACCGATGGACGCATGGCCACGGTTGCGGTGAACGAATTTATTTTTAAACAACCCGTTCGCGTCGGCGACATCCTTTCCTTCTTTTCTAAGGTGGTTCGCATTGGTCGAACCTCGATTACTGTGAAAGTGGAGGTTTTCGCGGAGCGCTACCGAAGTCAGGGAACCTATATCAAAGTCACTGAGGCCTCCTTAACCTATGTGGCGATTGATGACAACGGAAAACCCAGAGAAATACCCCGCAAATAAAAAAGGGATTTCCCGAGTTCAAAATAGAAAAAGTCACGCGAGAGACAAGTAATTCCTCTCAACTAGTAAGAACCCTATCAAGAGAAATTCATTCTCAAGATATAAACGAACTGCACCACATGAGGAGAAAAAGTGCAGTTCTTTCAATTGTTGATTAGCGGGGTTGCACAGGGGTGCATCTACGGACTGATCGCGCTGGGCTTCGTGCTCATTTACAAAGCCACTGAAACGGTGAGTTTTGCCCAAGGCGAACTCATGATGCTGGGGGCTTTTGCGTGCTTGGTAGCGATGACGATGTTCGGTTTACCGTATTGGGTTTCTATTTTGGGGGCCATTTTGGTCATGGCCTTGTTAGGCATGTTGATCGAGCTCGCTGTCATTCGCCCCATTTTGGGGCAGCCTGCGTTTTCTATAGTGATGCTCACCATCGGCATTGGCTACGTGGCCCGCGGCCTCATCACCATGATTCCAAATATCGGGACGGATACTTTGGCGCTTCCTGTCCCTTATAAAGACGAGCTCTGGAAAGCCGGCGGCCTCGTTCTCAACGTTGAGCACATGGTCGTTATCGCTGCCACAGGCGTGCTGTGCGTCTTACTGTTCGCCCTTTTTCGCTACAGCAAGCTCGGCATCGCTATGCAAGCGGCCTCTCAAAACCAGCTCGCCGCCTATTACATGGGCATCCCAGTCAAACGGCTTAACGGCATTGCCTGGGGCTTGGCCGCGGCGGTGGCTTGTATTGCCGGAATGCTGTTGGCGCCCATTACCTTTGTTCACGCCAATATGGGCTTTATCGGTCTCAAGGCCTTTCCTGCGGCGGTGGTCGGCGGATTTGGCAGCCTGCCAGGCGCCATTGTGGGCGGCTTGGTGATTGGCTTAGTGGAATCGTTCTCTGGTTTTTACTTGCCTGACGGCTTTAAAGACACCGCCGCCTATATCGTGGTGCTGATCATGCTGATGGTCAAACCCAACGGTTTGTTTGGCGAACAACTGCGTAAGAAAGTTTGACATGCGTTTTATTTTTAAAACCGATTACGCGCAAGACATCCACCTCGCCAAACACGGCGGCCATATTTTTTGGTACAGCCTCCTGATGGTGCTGTTGGTTGCTGCGCCGTGGCTTTTTGCTGAATACTGGTTGGCGCAACTCACCTTTATTTTGATCTACAGCATCGCCGCTTTGGGCATCATGCTCTTGGCAGGCTTTACTGGGCTGTTCTCGCTAGGACATGCCGCCTTTTTAGGCGTTGGCGCATATACCCAAGCCGTTCTCACCAACGCGGGCATACCTTTCCCCTTGGCTTTGGCCTGTGCGGCCGGATTTTCTGCCGCGGTGGGCTGGATCGTGGGTTTACCCGCGCTGCGGCTCAAGGGCATCTATCTCGGCATGGCAACGCTGTCGTTTGGATTTATTGTCGAAGAAGTCTTAGCGCGATGGGAGTCAGTCACCGGCGGAAATGCGGGAATCAATATCAAAGCCCCCAACCTCTTTGGCTGGGTCTTAGCGTCAGAAGAGCAGTTTTATTTCCTTTGCCTGGCCCTCACGGTCTTGGCGACTTTTGGGATTATGAATTTGTTGCGCTCCCCCACAGGCCGCGCATTTGTTGCCATTCGCGATTCTGAAATATCTGCCCAAAGCATGGGCATCCACTTGGCCCATTACAAAACCCTGTCGTTTGCTTTGTCAGCTGCTTTGGCTGGGGTTGCTGGGGCTTTGTACGCGCACAAGCTGCACTTTATTTCGCCTGACCAATTCAATATTTTGCAGTCGATTGACTTGCTTCTCATGATTGTGATTGGTGGTTTGGGCTCGGTCCACGGCGCTTTCTTAGGGGCCATCTTTTTAATTACTGCGCCCCAAATGATTTCTCTGGTGAAAGACTATTTACCTGCGGTAGTCGGTCAAGCCCCTGGATTACAAGGTGTGGTCTATGGCGCCGTCCTGATTGGCTTTGTGCTCTTTGAACCCATGGGCCTATATGGCCGCTGGCTCAAAATTCGAACCTATATCGAAATGTTCCCGTTCTACCGCAAGGGCATGTTCAAGCGGCAAAAGTCCTTCCAAAAATCGGACCGTCTCAAATGACAGATATTCTCCTTTCAGCAAAAAATTTAAGCGTACGCTTTGGCGGCGTATTGGCGGTGAACCAAGTCAGCTTTGACGTCAAAAAAGACGAGGTCTTCACCCTCATCGGTCCTAATGGCGCGGGCAAGACCACGGTCTTTAATTTAATCAGCCGCATCTACACCCCCACGACCGGAAGCATCGACTACGTTGGCCCGAGCGGAAAAATCACGCTCACCGACCAAGCACCTCAAAACGTCGCAGAACTCGGTATCGCACGCACCTTTCAAAACATCGAATTGTTTGAACACGCCTCGGTGCTAAATAACTTGCTCATTGGCCGACACACCCACCGGAAAACGGGTCTTTGGCAAGACCTATTTTTCACAGCACATACCCGCGAAGCCGAATTGCGCTCGCGTGAAAAAGCCGAAGAGGTGATCGACTTCTTAAACCTTCAACACTACCGAGATACTTTTGTGGCCGGCCTGCCCTACGGCGTTCGCAAAGTGGTTGAGCTAGCTCGCGCATTGTGTACTGAGCCTTCTTTGCTTTTGCTCGATGAGCCTTCCTCGGGTTTGAATGTAGAAGAAACCGACGACATGGCGTTTTGGATACAAGATATCCAACACGAACTCGGAATTTCCGTTTTGATGGTGGAGCACGATATGACTTTGGTCTCCAAGGTCTCTGACCGTGTCTTGGCTATGAACCAAGGCGAAGTTCTCGCGATGGGCACACCCCGCGAAGTACAAACCGACCCCGGCGTGATTGAGGCGTATTTAGGATCGGAGGACGATGTGTCCTCTCTGCGCCGACCCAGCGGCAGCACATTTCACACAGGAGCTTCAGCATGAGCAGTTTGCCCCCTTCTGTGAGTGACACCCCCGTACTCAAACTCTTGAACGTTGAAAGCGCGTATGGGCCCATCAAAGCCATTCGCGGCGTGAGTTTGCAAGTTCGTCGTGGCGAGATTGCGACCGTTTTGGGCTCTAACGGCGCAGGCAAAACAACCATCCTTAAAACTATTTCTGGAATCATTGACCCGCGCAAAGGATCGATTGAATTCAAAGGGCAAGACATCACCGCGAAAGACCCCGCCTTCATCGTGCAACAGGGTTTAAGCCATGTACCTGAAGGGCGTGAAGTCTTCCCCTTGCTCAGCGTGCATGACAATTTACTGATGGGCGCCTATACCCGAACCGACCGCGACGGCGTTGCCAAGGACATTGAAACTGTGTTTGCTTACTTTCCCATTTTGAAAGAACGCACAGCCCAAGACGCGGGCTTGCTTTCGGGTGGGCAACAGCAAATGCTTTCTATCTCCCGGGCCTTGATGGCCAATCCGGACCTGATGTTGCTCGATGAACCGAGTTTGGGTTTGTCGCCCAAACTCACGAAAGAAATTTTCGAGATCGTGGTGCGTATCAACCGCGAACGTGGAACCACTATTTTGCTGGTGGAGCAAAACGCCAACATGGCGCTGAACGCCTCGGATTACGGTTACGTTTTAGAAAATGGTCGGATTGTGATGGAAGACACTTGCGCCCATCTGCGCGAAAAAGAAGACATCAAAGAGTTTTACTTGGGCCTCAAAGAAGAGGGTGTGCGCGATGAGCGGCGCTGGAAAAAGAAAAAGACTTGGAGATAACGATGCAAACCCCAACCGTTTATTTTTCCCTTGAGGTCCGTTCATGAGTGCACTTTGGGACTTAGGCCATATCAAGCCGCAAACCGAGATTGTTTTGGCCGGCGAGACGATCACCGATCTCTTTTGGAATGGCGTCAAAAAACGTGGCCCGCTGGTTTGGATGCGACAAAAGCATCTTGGCGTCTGGCGCAGCTGGACCTGGGATCAAACCGCTTGCGCGGTCGATGAAATTGCAAACGGCCTACTGAGTTTAGGTTTTGCCAAAGGCGATTGCGCGTCTATTTTGTCCAACACCGTGGTGGAATGGGTTTGGGCCGATCTGGCGGTTTTGTCGTGTAGCGGCGTATCCAACGGCATTTACCCGACCGATGCGAGTAGCCAGGTGCATTACCTGTGCGAAGATTCTCGTACCCGGTTCTTGTTTGTAGAAGATGACGAACAACTCGACAAGGCCCTAGAGGTTCGCAGCACGCTGCCCTTGCTGCGAAAAATTGTGGTGTTTGATATGGAAGGTCTTCGCACGTTAGATGACCCCAACGTCATCAGCTTAGATGCACTCAGAGCGCTCGGTCGCGCCCACAAAGCGGCCCACCCCAACGCGTTACAGGAACGTATCGCTCTTTGCCAACCAGAAGATTTGGCAATTTTGGTGTACACCTCGGGTACCACGGGAAAACCCAAAGGCGCCATGCACTTGCACAGCAGCCTTGTCTTTACTGTGCACGGCTACAACCTGCTTGTAGCGCAAGACGAAAACGACGAACGGATGTGTTTTTTACCGCTGTGCCATATTGCAGAGCGCATGGGCGGCGAATATTCGGCAATGTACACAGGCGCGAAACTCAATTTCGTCGAAAATCCTGAAACTATTCCAGAGAACGTGCGTGAAATTGCGCCCACGGTCTTTACGGGCGTGCCGCGCGTTTGGGAGAAGTTTTATTCGGGCGTGATGATCTCATTAAAAGAAGCCGGAGCCCTTCAACAAGCCGCCTACGCTTGGTCAATAGGAGTAGGAGCCACCATTGCCGAAAAGGTCTTGGCACAAGAGCCGGTCAGCGGATGGCTCAAATTGAAATTTAGAGTAGCTCAAGTTTTGACGCTCAACAATGTTCGCAAACTCATTGGCATTCACCGCGCCCGCTATTTGGTGACAGGCGCTGCGCCTATTTCGCCGGATTTGGTGCGTTGGTATTTGGCATTGGGTGTTCCGATGTTAGAAGTCTGGGGCATGACCGAGACCTGTGGCGCCTCTACCGGTGTGCCCCCAGATCGCATGCGCCCTGGATCGATTGGCCCCGCTGCAAGCTACAACGAAGTTCGCTTGGATCCCGTCACCAGTGAAATCTTGGTGCGCGGAAAAAATGTGTTCGCCGGCTACCTTAACCTGCCTGAGAAAACGGCCGAAACCATTGACCCTGACGGTTGGCTGCATACCGGCGATGTCGGCATCATGGACGATGAAGGCTATTTCAGGATTACCGA
>SXSX01000018.1 GCA_005793295.1 Burkholderiales bacterium
AGTTGAAGAAGTTGGTCCCGGCCTACGATTTGCCTGGCAGCGTGAGTTTTCTTTCGGCCCTACAACAAGGCGATAAAGCCATCTATAAGCCAGTGTCTTTGCAAGCGAATGACCTCGCGTTTTTGCAGTACACCGGCGGCACCACGGGCCTATCCAAAGGGGCCATGCTGAGCCACCGCAATGTACTTGCCAATGTGAAGCAGGGCCGGGTCTGGAGTGATCCGTTTATTGACCCGAGCCAAGACCTCATCAGCATCACCGCGATTCCGCTTTACCACATCTTCGCCCTAAGCTCGTGTCTGAGCTTTATTGGTATGGGTGGTACCAACGTGTTGGTTGCTGATCCGCGTGATATCCCTGGATTTATCAAAGTGTTGGCGAAGTACAAGTTTGTTTCTTTGCCTGCGGTGAATACTTTGTTCAACGGTTTACTTAACGACCCCAGTTTTGCCAAGGTCGATTTCAGCCAGTTGCGATTGGCCGTCGGCGGGGGCGCTGCGGTGCAACGTGCGGTTGCTGAGCGCTGGCAAGCGCTGACCAAAGCGCCTTTGATCGAAGGCTACGGTTTGACCGAGTGTTCGCCTACGGTGACGGTAAATCCTTTTGACCTGACAGAATTCTCAGGCAGCATTGGCTTGCCTTTGCCTTCTACAGAAGTCTCTATACGCAACGCCGAAGGCCACGAGCTTCCGATTGGGCAAGCAGGCGAATTGTGTGTGCGCGGTCCACAGGTGATGCAAGGGTATTGGCAGCGTCCTAAAGAGACGGCCGAAGTGATGACCGCCGATGGTTTTCTTCGCACTGGCGACGTAGCCGTCATGGACGAACAAGGGTTCTTGAAAATTGTGGACCGCCTGAAAGACATGATTTTGGTGTCGGGCTTTAATGTGTACCCCAATGAGATTGAAGACGTGGTGATGATGCACCCCGGTGTGATGGAAGTGGCTGCGGTGGGGCAGGACAGCGATGCCACGGGTGAGGCAGTCAAGCTTTTTGTGGTCAAGAAGTCGCCCGCGTTGACCGAAGACATGGTGATGGCCCATTGTCGCGAGCATTTAACGGCTTACAAAATGCCGCGCCACATTGAGTTTTTAAATGAGTTACCCAAGAGCAACGTGGGTAAGATTTTGCGGCGCGAATTGCGCCAGCGTCAAACGTAGAAGGGCAATGTTATGACTGAGTTAGTGGTAAGAAAATTATTGGTGGATTTGACAACACCGTTTGCATCCCGCTGGAATGGCGGTGACGCGTTTCGTTCTGCTTTTTTTAGCGCCTTGTCGATGAGCTTTCCTGTGGGAGAACAATACTTTATAGACTCCGTTCGCAACGGACTCAAAACATTGCCAGAAGATCAGCGCAAGCGTTACGGCAAAGAGGTTCAAGGTTTTGTTGGTCAAGAGGCAACCCACCGGCGGGTCCATGCCCTGTTCAATGGCCATTTAGACAAGATGGGCTACCCCAATACGATTGAAAAAAGAGCTATAGCCCGCATCAAAAAGCAAGCCCACTTGGACCCGCGTATGCACGTGGCAGCTACCGCTGCGACAGAGCACTTTACTGCCCTGTTTGCTGATTGGATGCTGCGCCACCCTGAAGCCCTTGAAGGCGCGGAGCCGCGCTTGCAAACCCTGTGGTTGTGGCACAGCGCCGAAGAGTCCGAGCACCGCAGCACGGCCTTTGATATTTACCAAGCGATGGGTGGGAATCACCTTTGGCGTATTCGGTCTTTTTACTATGTGAGCGTTGTCTTTATGTGGGATTTAACGCGCCAAACAGTGCGCAACCTTTGGCACGACGGCAGTCTTTTCAAATGGAGCACATGGCGCAGCGGCGCTACGATGTTGTTTTCAAAAGACGGCTTGATGCGCAGCAATATTCCCCACTGGAAAGATTACCTCCGCCCGGATTTTCACCCTGAGCAGCATGATGCAAGCCGTTCGCAAGCGTGGCTTCGCGATAACACGGAGTATTTCGTCCCTGTGACCGCCGCTGCTGGCGCATAAAGAGAGATCGTATGAGTGCACTGTGGCTGATTATCCTGACAGCCATCGTGCTGTTCATCGTATTTTTTCTTTGGTACGGCGGCAACGGCTCCCCGATGTCCGCAAAAGAGAAAGAGCAGTGGCTTTTGAAATGCCACACGCTGTATACCGGCACAGAACACGCGCATTTGATTCCTGATGCCCAGCGGCTGCTTGACAGTGACGATGGCAAAGAGTTCATCATGCACAACTGTGTGCGTTACCGGCCTAAGGCGCTTTACCCCGAGGGCTCGGGGTATGGGCCTGACCCACGCGCGGCGGATATGCGCTACGGCAGAATTATTTTTCCTCGTTTGTTGCGCTATGCGAGCCACCCGGTCTTCGTCGGCCGTCGCATGGGCGGCTTCATGGACTACGAAGGCGCTCCCGAGTGGCACTACGTCGCCATGGTGCGTTACCGCAGCCGCCGTGATTTTTTCAAATCTTTTATTCGTGAGAATGACAACGCAGTGATTCACAAATGGGCCGCCGTAGGCCAGACTCATGGGTTTCCTGCTCAGTCAGTGATTAGTTTTATATGGGTGCGTTGCGCAGTTGGGGTATTGCTCGCGGCAATGGCGGATGTGACGATACGGTTGTTTACCTGATTCTTACTGCGCGATGGAATAGGTGGAAGAAATGTTTTTTATTGGTAAAAACATACCCCTCGGGTGGGTCAGCGTAAGAAGAGTGGTTTTGTCACAATACAA
>SXSX01000019.1 GCA_005793295.1 Burkholderiales bacterium
AGTAAAAAATCAGGCCGGCTTGGTCGCCCAAAAACAGCGTTCCCAGCTGCAAAAGTTTCGTAAAGCAAGACTCCGCCGGGGGCAACGCTTTGGGTGATCGCAGGCAACACCGGCCGCCAAAGGTAATTGGTCACCACCACGGCGCCAAAGGTTTGCGAGAGCGGCCATGGATTGGCTTCAATGTCTGCTTCTATGAAGTGCGCTGTGGGGCAGGCTATTTTTGCAGTCTGAATATCGCGGTCAATGCCTGTGACTGCGTGCCCTCGCTTTAAAAACCAAGCCAAATGCCGCCCTGATCCACACGCCACATCTAAAACAGTGGCACCTGGCATTACCAAAGGGGTCCAGCGTCGCACCCAAGGCGAGGGTTCGCTTAGCGCGGCGGGAGAGCTTACTTTTTCCAAACGCACATCCCCCAAACTCATCGGGGCTTGACTTCGTCTTTAAGGGCGTTCATCGCCATGCGCTCTACCACAGCAGGCCAAAGAAGTTTGATAAAACGCCCGAGCTTGCCTTTGCGCGTCATCACCACTTCGCGTTCGCGCTGTTGCATGCCGCGCAGGATTAACGCGGCACATTCTTCTACGCCCATCGCATCGTCTTCTTTGAGTCCACTGGAGCCTGCAGTCAGTCCTTGGGCATTGAGCCCGTGAGTACGAATATCGGTCAAGACGATCCCGGGAAAAGCCGTCGTGACACTGACGCCTGCACTGCGTAACTCAGCACGCAAGGCTTCAAAAAATCCAGTCATCGCAAACTTGGTCGCGCTGTAGGCCGTGCGCCCAGGAACGCCGATCAGCCCTGCAAGGGAAGAAACAGCCACGATATTGCCCCGCGCGGCTTTAAGGTGAGGGAGCGCAGCGTGGGTACACCACACGCTGCCCCACAAGTTCACCCGCATGAGTTGTTCGTACCAATGCAAGTCCGCCGCCTTAACGTCAGAAAACAAAGCTTGCGCAGACACGCCAGCGTTATTGATCAGCCCATCGATACGGCCCCAGTGCTTGATGGCTTGATCAATCAGTTCTTGGCATTGGCTTTGAACGCTCACGTCGGTCGCAACCACCAAGCACGTTGCGCCTAGGCCCGTGCATGTGTCGGCGACGGCTTGTAAGTTGGCTTGGCTGCGCGCCGCAAGGACAAGGCCAATACCGCCAATGCCTGCGCCATGTCGAGATGCCAATTGGCGGGCCATTTCCGCACCAATCCCATCGGAGGCTCCTGTGATGATGAATACTTTTTGATTCGGATTCGGAGTCGAAATCTGGTGGGTTGGCATCAAGCGATCTCTTTAAGGGTTCAAGGGGTTTAAAAACACGACCAAATTTGATTGGCCATTTGGACTAAAAAGTCCGGTTCGCCATAAAGCGTAAAAATGCCTCCGAGAACCGCCATTAGGATCAATGCCCGAACGCTCCAAGCCAGTCGATGGTTTGACATCAAATCAAAACGCGAAGGTGCTTGCATCGATTTAGGCCCCTGCGGGAGCGGTTCCCGGAGTAGGGCGAAGAATGGCGGTTTCTTTGATGGGAAGGTTAACCAAGCCGGCAAAGACGCCAAGCGCGATGGCGATGTACCAAACTACGTCGTAGCTGCCAGTGCGGTCATACAAAAATCCGCCCACCCACACGCCCATGAAGGAGCCCAGTTGGTGGCTGAAAATGACGACGCCGCTGAGCATGGATAAATGCGTGATGCCAAAAATCTGAGCGACTGCGGCGTTGGTCGCAGGCACGGTTGATAGCCACAGGAGCCCCATGCACGCTGAAAAAACATACACACTCCAAGGGGTCAGAGGTGCCCAAATAAACAAGGCGATCACCACTGCGCGAGCAAAATAAATGAACGCCAGAATGTGGCGTTTTTGCAGGCGTTGGCCCATGACGCCTGAAAGATAGGTTCCAAATACATTGAACAAGCCAATGAGCGCCAATGCGTAACTCGCGACTTGGGGCGACAAGCCGTGGTCTTTGAGGTAGCTTGGCATGTGCACGCCAATAAAAACCACCTGAAATCCACACACAAAATCACCCGCCATCAGCAGTTGAAAGCTGCGGTATTTGAAGGCCTCATTGAGCGCCTGCCCGATACTTTGGTGTCGGTTAGTCTCAGTGCTGGTTTTTCCGAAGTTGGGTTCACGCAGGCCCCAAGCCGCCGGAATAATGATCAAAGCGGCAAATCCCAAGACGACCAAAGCTTGCTGCCACCCGAGGTTACTAATGAGAGCGCCTTCAACAGGAACCATTAAAAACTGACCGAACGACCCTGCTGCAGCGGCTAAGCCCATAGCCCAAGATCGCCGCTCCGCTGGCACGTTGCGTCCAATCACGCCATAAACCACGGCGTAGGTCGTCCCGGCTTGGGCAATGCCAATAAGCGCACCCGCTGACAGCGAAAGTATCAGTGGTGTTTGGGCATTTGCCATGCCCATTAAGCCCAAGCCGTAAAGAACCGATCCCACCACCAGCACGCGGTACGCGCCAAACCGATCGGCCACCATGCCCGCAAAAATCCCCGCAATCCCCCACGCGATATTTTGAATCGCCATGGCCAAAGCAAAAGATTCTCGGCTCCAGCCATTTTCTTGGGTCATGGGCTGCATCCACAATCCAAAGCCGTGGCGGATACCCATAGAAAGAGTCAAAACCAGAGCGCTGCAGGTTAAAACCTGGGCAACGGAAAGCGGTTTTAACGCGGCGGTAAAAGTGTTCATGGGCTTAATGTAGCCAATTTTGAGGACTTTTTAGGACCAAAGGACTTCGCGGAGCTGTCTTTTCATACAGTTAAAATTTTCTCCACGGCTACAATTCCGCCTTATGCCAGCTAAACCCTCTACCGCCCAAACCGCCCCGCCCGAATATTCGGAAGGGTCTATTCGTGTGCTCAAAGGCCTCGAGCCTGTTAAGCAGCGACCGGGCATGTACACCCGAACCGACAATCCTTTGCACGTGATTCAAGAAGTCTTGGACAACGCCGCAGACGAGGCCTTGGCCGGGCACGGTAAGAAAATCAAAGTGGTCTTGCACACGGACGGATCGGTGACGCTCGAAGATGACGGCCGCGGAATTCCCTTTGGCATGCACCCCGAAGAAAAGGCTCCTGTGATTGAGCTGGTGTTCACCCGCTTACACGCGGGCGGCAAGTTTGACAAAGGTACAGGCGGTGCCTATAGCTTCTCAGGAGGCTTGCACGGGGTGGGCGTGAGCGTGACCAATGCGCTGGCCAAGCGATTGGAAGTCACGTCCTACCGCGAAGGCGCGGTAGCCCATTTGGTTTTTCAAGGCGGTGATGTCACCCAGGCTTTGCAGATTCGTAAAACCGGCGAAGGCGACCGCAAATCGGGAACCACCGTGCGCGTCTGGCCCGATGGAAAGTATTTTGAGACGTCTGCTTTGCCGATGGCAGAACTGGCCCACTTGCTGAGAAGCAAAGCCGTTTTGATGCCCGGCGTGACGGTGACGCTCTTGATAGAAAAGACCAAAGAAACCCAGACATGGCTTTACAAGGGCGGCTTGGGCGACTATTTGATGCAGTCGCTTAACGGCGAGCCGGTGATTCCTTTGTTTGACGGCGAAGGATTTGCCGATGCGCAAAGTGAAAACTTTGCCGATGGCGAGGGTGCCTCGTGGTGTGTGGCCTTTACGGAAGACGGACAGCCCGTGCGTGAAAGCTATGTCAATTTGATTCCGACCAGTGCGGGAGGTACCCACGAAAGCGGACTGCGCGACGGTTTGTTTACCGCCGTCAAAGGGTTTATTGAGTTGCACTCTTTGCTGCCTAAAGGCGTCAAGCTGATGCCAGAAGATGTTTTTGTCCGCGCTAACTATGTGCTTTCTGCCAAGGTGCTCGATCCCCAGTTTCAAGGCCAAATCAAAGAGCGCTTAAATTCGCGCGATGCGGTCCGATTGGTGTCTAGTTTTGTTCGCCCCGCTTTGGAGCTTTGGCTCAATGAACACGTGGAGTATGGAAAAAAATTGGCTGAGTTGGCGATCAAAGCCGCGCAAACCCGCCAACGTGCGGGTCAAAAAGTTGAAAAACGCAAGAGCTCGGGCGTGGCCGTTTTGCCCGGAAAACTCACCGATTGCGAAAGCAAAGATTTAGCCTACAACGAAGTTTTTTTGGTCGAGGGAGATTCCGCAGGCGGCAGCGCCAAGATGGGGCGCGACAAAGAAAACCAAGCCATTCTTCCGTTGCGCGGGAAAGTCCTCAATACGTGGGAAGTGGACCGTGACCGTTTGTTCGCCAATACGGAGATTCACGATATTTCGGTAGCCATCGGGGTCGATCCCCATGGCCCGAACGACACGCCGGATATGAGCGGCCTGCGCTACGGCAAGGTGTGTATCTTGAGTGATGCGGATGTGGACGGTTCCCACATACAGGTTCTGTTGCTCACCCTCTTTTTCCGCCACTTTCCCAAACTCATTGAATCGGGAAATGTGTACGTTGCCCGCCCGCCCTTGTTCCGCGTTGATGCGCCGGCGCGGGGTAAAAAGCCCGCCTCTAAAGCCTACGCCTTAGACGAAGGCGAGTTGGGTGCTATCTTGGACAAGTTGCGCAAAGAAGGCGTACGTGAAGGCGCATGGAACATCAGCCGCTTTAAAGGTTTGGGCGAGATGAACGCAGAGCAGCTGTGGGACACCACCCTGAACCCTGATACCCGGCGTTTGTTGCCTGTGGCTTTGGGTGCCATTGATTTTGCGCAGACCGAAGCCTTAATCACCAAACTCATGGGCAAAGGAGAAGCCGCAGCACGGCGTGAGTTGATGGAGTTGCATGGCGACTCGGTTGACATTGACGTTTAAATTCAGACCTATCCCATGACCGACCAACCTATTCTCGATTTCGCCTCCAACGCCGAGGC
>SXSX01000020.1 GCA_005793295.1 Burkholderiales bacterium
ATAGCGTCAACTGTATGCTCAATTGCTTTTTAGGCGGATTAGGCTACGTGATGGGACCCATGCTCGGAACGCTGTTGCTTTACTTCGGGTGGGATCTTCTTTTTGCCACCGGGCGCTTTCAGCTCCTTATTTATTCAACACTGATGATTCTCCTCATGCTGTGGCTACCCAATGGGGTTCTCAGCTTGATGGACCGAAAAGGAGATCGCAAATGAGCAACCTCCTTGAAATCAAAGGGGTTTCCAAACGCTTTGGGGGCCTGACCGCAGTCAACAACGTTAGTTTTCATGTATCCGAGGGTGAAATACTTTCAGTGATTGGCCCCAATGGCGCCGGTAAATCAACACTTTTCAAACTCATTGCTTCTTTTTTACCGACCAGCCAGGGCGAGGTGTTCTTGCGCGGCGAACGTATCAGCAACCTAGCCCCGCATACTGTTGCCCGCAAAGGACTCGTGCGAACCTTTCAAGAAGCCACCATCTTTCGGTCGATGACGGTTCGCGAGAACATCATCGTGGCCCACCACTTGCGCTCTCGCGCTTCTCTCTTAGGTTTCTTTTTAGGTACGCGTTTGGCGGCCGCCGATGAAGCCGCCTTTGCCGAGTCGGCTGACAACATCATCGAATTTTTAGGACTAGACGCGATTCGCGATGAGCTGGCTTCTACGCTGCCGCAAGGTCATTTGCGGGCGCTTGGCATGGCAATCGGTTTAGCAACCCATCCGACCGTACTGCTACTTGACGAACCTTTTGCCGGCATGAACCACGATGAGACCATGCACATGGTGACTCTCGTTCGGCGACTGCGCGACGAACGCGGCGTGACGGTCTTGCTGGTGGAGCACGATATGCCTGCCGTTATGAAAATATCAGACCGCATTGTGGTTTTGAACTTTGGCGAAAAAATCGCTGAAGGTACTCCCACCCAAATCCAAAGCAACCCCAAAGTCATCGAAGCCTACCTTGGCGCCGAAGACGCAGCGATCGGTTTATAAGCTATGACCGCACTACTTAATTTTAACAACGTAGAGCTTTACTACGATCAGGTGTATGCCCTTAAAGGCGTCTCTCTCACGCTCAACGCGGGGGAAACAGTCGCTCTGATCGGCGCCAATGGCGCAGGCAAATCGTCCATTCTTCGCGCGATCACTGGTTTGGCCAAACTGCACTCTGGTGCAATCCACTTCATGGGCGAACGACTCGACGGCTTGGCAACTGCAGATATCGTCAAAAAAGGAATTTCTATGGTGCCTGAAGGGCGTCGTGTTTTTCCCTTCATGTCCATTAAAGACAATTTACTCATGGGCGCATTCACGCGCAGTGACAAAGCGGGAATAGCCCGAACACTAGACAGTGTGCTTGAACGCTTTCCGCGTTTACGCGAACGCTTTAACCAGCAAGCTGGAACACTATCGGGCGGCGAGCAACAGATGATGGTGATCGGGCGAGCATTAATGGCCAAGCCCCGCATGCTTTTGTTGGATGAACCCAGCCTTGGCATTGCCCCCAAGTTGGTACAAGACATTGCGCGCTCCATCGTTGCGATCTCCCGCGATGAGCAAGTCAGTGTTTTATTGGTAGAGCAAAACAGCCGAATGGCACTGTCTATTTCTAACCGAGCCTACGCATTGTCTACCGGGAATGTGGTCGTTTCAGGCGAGTCTCGTGCATTGATGGGCGACCCTCGAATTCAAGCAGCCTACTTAGGCGGAGAGCTATAAAAACTATGCGCATTTTGGTCGTTAACCCCAATACCAGCCACGGCATGACCCAAAAAATTGGCGCTGCCGCCCAGCGAGTGGCATCTGCTGGAACGGAGATCATCGCCATCAGTTCCACAAGCGGCCCCGTCTCCATCGAAGGCTATTACGATGAAGCGATGAGCTTGGCGGGATTGCTTCAAGCCGTTCGAAACGCCAAGGATTTTGACGCTGTCGTTATCGCCTGTTTTGATGACACAGGCCTAGACGCCTTGCGCTGTCTCACGGATAAGCCAGTACTTGGCATCGGCGAAGCCGGCTACCGGATGGCGTCGATGTTGTGCAATAAATTTTCCGTGGTTACCACCTTGGCGCGTTCTGTTCCAGCCTTAGAACACAACATATTACGTTACGGCCTTGAACGACACTGCCAACGTGTGCGCTCCTCAGAAGTAGCCGTACTCGAACTCGAAGATGCCAACACAGCAGCTCTCAAAAAAATTGAAGATGAAATCGCACTAGCTATCAAAGATGACCGCGCTGAAGCTATTGTTTTGGGGTGCGCGGGAATGACAGACTTGGCAGAATCCCTTTCGCAGCGTTTCTCTTTGCCAGTGCTCGATGGATTAGCCTGTGCGATTGGGCTGTGCGAAAGCATGGTTCGTTTAGGCTTGCGCACATCGCGTCAGGGTGGCTATACGCCACCGCCTCCCGTTAAACGCGAACTGCCGCAGTAGGCGCAACTTATCTTTTGCAAGGTGCTTACCCTGCTTTTGCTTCGTTCAACGTCAAATGCGTTGTTGTAGGGTCGGGGATATAAATGCGTTTACCCTGAAAGTAAATCCGACTTGTTGAAAAATCAGGGCTGTAAATCAAAAAGGGGGCGGCCCCAGAGACGCTTAATTTTTCACCTGCCTTAAGGGTGATTTGGGTGAGTTTTTTTTGGCTATCTAAAACACACGCTGTCGTATTTTTATCGGCTGCGACGTGAACATAATTTCCAGCTTTTAAGGGCTCGCTCGGAATCACTACGAGACTTTTCCCTTTGAATTTCCAATCACATTGTGTTGCGTCTTCAGCTGCGACTGGAGTGGCCAATGCAACAGCAGGAACATTAGCAACCGTTGCAGCAGCCTCAGACGCTGCGAGTTCAGGCACCGGAGAAGGAGCTGCGGTAAGCACTGGTGCAGGCTCCTTTTGCGCCGCCGCTAACGCTTGCGTTGGCGGCGCACTCGGTTTTTTGGATTGCCCATTGGCCCAAATCAGACTCGCAGCCAGGGTCACAAAGAAAGCCACACTCCAACCCATGCGCCCTTGGGTTGTTGCGGCCATTGGCAGTTTTTCAAACACGCGGTCCGCCCAATGGCTAGGGTTGTTTGAAAGTTCTGGCGTTGCAATCTCTGGTGTGTTTTGGCGAACCACGAATGGCTCAACACGTGCGACTTCAGCAGCGACTTCAAGGACAACTTCAACAGGGATGGGCTCTGGGGGCGGGGGCTGGACTCTCACCAGGGGTTCAACGCCGAGCCTTGCTAAGAGGCTTCGGCCTACATGGCGTTTGATTTGCTCTGAATAAAAGAGTTTATCTTCGCCGGGGACGCTGCTCTCTAACTCTTTAAGCTGGGCCAAAGAAATGCTGGCGGAACGCGCAAAACTATAGGCATCGATCCCCGCATTTTCACGCGAAGCTTTCAGATGCGCACTGTCTTCAGCATTCCATGCTGGCATGGTTCCCGCCTTTATTTCAATGACTTTCTTACTTTATTGTCGAAATATGACAATAGAGTTATATCCTTTGAATTCTATCGGATTTGGTAATTAGTTGTCATGTTTTTTGGCAAACCCTTGGATTATTTAGCCTCCGAGCCATTTTGGCAATAGGCCTTCTAAAAAGCATCGGGTTAACCCTTGGGTAAGCATCGAGTTTTACGCCGCGTTCGGTCGCCCAATGCCTTCAGCGAGAACCACCGCTTCCATCAAGCCACGGTCGTCCACCGCATTAGGGAAAAAGGATTTCGTGATGGTCACTTTCACTTGCGGATCGCCTGCTCCCATGGCCACCACGGCAGCCACCGCAGTGTTGCGTGCCATTTCGGTTGCAGCTTCTAAGGCCAAGGCCGGATTTGAAAATTGCTGGGTACCCACCGTAGAGTGCACCCGAAATACACCACTTCCATCGCCGTGCACCTGCACTTGCACCGACTGCGCAACCACGCCAGTGGCTGCGCCTACGGCATTGGCGACATCACAAAACTCGGGGAAAACCATTTCGCATCCCAAGCGTTTGCCAACCTCCGCGTAATACACCTTGACCGGACCGCCTACGGCGACCACAGGCACACTCGGGCGCATACTAATCTGAGCTAAGCCTATTGTCGGCTCTCCGCTACAAACTGCGTTAATGAGCTTGTCTTCAGGCAAAGAAAAACCAAATGCAGTGTCCAAAATAGCCCGTCCGGTTAAGCGTACGGTTTCGCTCCAGACTTGATGCGCATACGCTTGGGTTCGTTCCGGCGTAGGCATTTTCATGGTCTGTAAACGGCAGCCCAGTTGCGCCGCCATGAGCGCTGCGGGTTTGGACCAGTTGGCTTGTAAATCCAAAACGTGCGCGGCGTCAGACGGGGTAAAGCCAGAAATCTGAACCAATCCTTTGCGCTGTAAAGCCGTAAGGGCGCGTTGTGCGTTCATGGAAGTCGCCAGCTTACGCATGGGCTGCGGAACTTCGGTGACCAAGTGCAAAACTTCCGCCTCGCGTTCGGTGACCTCCCCGGTTTTGCCGCCGACGCGGGCACCAAAAGGCAAGAGAACAAACCGCCCATGCATAGAACCGCCGCCGTCTACGTCAGCCAAATCCGCCTCCAACATCGCCAGCACCTGCGGATACCGCGCTCCCAATAAAGAGACCGGAACGATGCGCTGCGGATTGATAGTTAAGGAAGCGTTAGCGCCTAAGGCAACTTCGCTGTCGCCGCCCAATCCTATGGTGCGTACATCAATCGCCCGCACCATAGTACGCCAACCGCCCACTTCTGCACCTTCTAGGTTCACGCGGGGACGCCCATCGAGCAAGACGCCTAAATCCGTTGTGGTTCCACCCATGTCTGACATGATGAAGCTTTGCAAACCCGACAACCATTGCGCCCCGACCAAACTCGCTGCTGGGCCGGAAAGCACCGTTTCAATCGGGCGGGTTGCCACGCTTTGGGCCAAGGCCAAAGTGCCATCGCCTTTGACAATCATGAGCGGGCACTTAATTCCTAAATCAGCCATCGAACGGCTGACCGCTTCAATCAGCATAGACACGCGAGAAATCAATCGCGCATTCAGTGCAGCGGTCAGCGCACGCCGCGGCGCATCCAGCGAGGAAGACAGCTCCGTCGATAAAGTGACTGGCTTGCGCGACAAACCCACAATGATGTCGCGGGCCTGGAGTTCATGGGCGGAGTTGCGAACGGCAAACGCCGAAGCCACTGCAAACGCATCGACGCGGTCCGCCATCCGAGCCACAGCCAAGCGCAGCGCTTCTTCATCCAAGGCCGCCCGGGCATCGCCATTGTGGTCATGCCCCCCAGCTATCACCTCGATCGGAATGCCTGGAAAGGCTTTTGCAATTCCGGTGCGCTCCACCATAGACGCATCAAAGCCAATCAACACGACGCCCACAGCGCTACCATGACCTTCCACCACCGCGTTGGTCGCTAAGGTGGTGGAGACTGACACCAACGCAATGTCTTTGGCCTGTAAGCCCTGAGGGAGCTTGGCTATGGCATCGTTGATGGCGCCGCTTACTCCGATGGCCAAATCACCCTTGGTGGTGATCGATTTTGCGGAGGCCACCACGCGGTGGCCTTGGGCTTCAATAATTGCGGCGTCGGTATAAGTGCCTCCTGTGTCAACACCAATAAGGTAAGTGGTGGGAGCTGATGTCGGTACAGATGAATTCATAAAATATTGCAAAATGACTAACCGAAGGCGTTAGTCCTTGAGATGGAGATTGTCCTTGAAAACTGTGAAATCATTCCCCCGTAAGGTCATAGAAACCCCCAACCTATTCATTCCTTTGCCTGACGGTACGCGCTTAGCGGCTCGGGTATGGATGCCCAAAGACGCTGACAAGAATCCAGTTCCTGTCATTCTTGAGTACCTGCCCTACCGCAAACGTGACGGCACCATTGTTCGAGACGCACTCACCCACCCCTACCTGGCTGGCCACGGCTATGCGTGCGTACGCGTCGATATGCGTGGCAACGGTGATTCTGATGGGCTGATGTGGGACGAGTACAGCGAGCAAGAATTGCAAGACGCAGAAGATGTGATCGCTTGGTTGGTCCAACAACCATGGAGCACCGGGCGCGTAGGAATGATGGGTATTTCTTGGGGTGGCTTCAATGGTTTGCAAGTCGCAGCCCGCCAGCCCAAAGGCTTAGACGCCGTGGTCACGTTGTGCTCCACTGATGATCGCTACAGCGATGACATTCACTTTAAAGGCGGCTGCTTACTCAGTGAAAACCTGGGTTGGTCGGCCACCATGTTTGGCTATTCATCGCGACCGCCAGATCCTGCCATCGTGGGTCAACGGTGGCGTGAGATGTGGTTAGAGCGTTTGAATAACGAGCCCCTCTTGGCGATCGATTGGCTTGAGCACCCGCACCGTGACGCGTATTGGAAACGGGGTTCGGTGTGCGAAGACATTGGCGCCATCAAAGCCGCCGTGCTCGCTGTTGGTGGCTGGAATGACGCCTATACCAACGCAGTTCCGCGATTGGTCAGCACTATTAAGTCCCCAGTAAAAGGCATCATCGGCCCTTGGGCCCACAAGTACCCGCACTTTGCGGTGCCAGAGCCACGAATTGGCTTCTTGCAAGAATCTTTGCGCTGGTGGAATCGTTGGTTAAAAGAACAAGCCACGGGTGTAGAAAAAGACCCGGCGTTTCGCACCTACATCATGGACATGCAATCGCCGGGTGCGAATGTGAGTCACATCAGCGGACGATGGGTCAGTGACTCGAAGTGGCCCAGTGCAAACCTGCAGACACGGCGCTTGCATTTGAACAACAAGGGGCTGAGCTCCGTGCGCGAACCCAAGCGCAAGCAGACTTTGACCTCACCCCAACACACTGGCGCTGACAGCGGCGAGTACTGCATTATTTGGATGGGCCCTGAGTTTCCAGGCGACCAACGCCAAGACGATTCCGGCTCACTCACCTTTGATGGCGAAGCGCTTCAAAAAGACTTTGACCTCGTCGGTGCGCCTACGCTGACCTTGCAATTTTCCGTAGACCAGCCCGTGGCCCATGTCGCTGTGCGACTCAACAGTATTTGGCCTAATGGCGAAGTCTCACGCTTGACTTATGCGGTAGCCAACCTGACGCACCTTCACTCCAACAGCAGCCACGAACATCCGCAAGCCCTAGAGCCCGGCAAGACTTACACCGTCAAAATTCAACTTGACGATGTAGCCTACCGTGTTCCTAAAGGCCACCGCTTGCGGGTCTCGATATCCACCAGCTATTGGCCTCTGATCTGGCCGGCCCCCACCCCCGTGGAGCTCACGGTACATACCGGAGCGAGTTTTATCGACATCCCTACGCGGCTCAAGGTGCGTGGCGAGAAGGCCCCCACATTTGCAGCGCCAGAAACAGCCGCTCCGGTCAAGCTCATTACAGTCGACAAGCCTTGGAATAAACGCGAAGTAACGATTGACCAAGCCACCGGCGAGCGGCGCTTAACGATTGAAGATGACTTTGGCCGCAACACCATTGCTGAACACAGCCTCACCACCTGGGGCCGTGGCCGCGAGACCTACCGCATCTTGCCCAATGATCCTTTGTCAGCCCGACAAGAATGCCACTGGTCCATGGAAACTGCGCGGGGTGACTGGGTGGTTCGCACCGAAACCTACAGCAGCATGACCGCGAGCAAAACCCATTGGCATATCACGGGCCGGTTGGAGGCGTATGAAGGCAACACGCAAATTTTGGTGCGCACCTGGGACAAAAAAATAAAGCGCAGGCTTTTGTAAAAGCCTGCGCTTGGCAGATGGGGCTAAGGTCTGCTTAATCGATATATACCTTAGCAGCAGAAATCACAGGACCCCACTTCGCGATTTCTGAGCTAACAAATTTTTTGTGCTCAGCAGGTTCTACGCGCTTATCAGTAATGATGACTGCGCCCAGGGCTTCTTGTTTCTTAATAAAGTCTGGATCCTTCAAAGCCACTTTCAATGCGTTGTTGAGTTTGGCAATCACGTCAGTTGGCGTTCCCTTGGGAGCGTACAAACCGTGCCAGATGGACACATCGAAACCTTTGAGGCCGGACTCTTGTAAAGTCGGTACGTCTTTCAAGACAGCCGTGGTCAAGCGCTTAGAAGTTGTCACGCCGTAGACGTTCACTTTTTTAGCTTCAATTTGAGGGGATGTGTTGGTCGTCTGATCGCACAAGATGTCGATCTGACCGCCAATCAGGTCGGTCAACGCAGGTGCAGTTCCTTTGTAGGGAATCGCAGCCATATCAATTTGCAAGGCATTCTGCAACATCAAACCGCACAGGTGCGACGCCGAACCCACCCCAGCATTACCGAGATTGATCTTGCCCTTGTTTTGGTTTAACCAAGCCACCAGCTCTTTATAATTTTTTGCTGGCAAGGTAGGTTTTGAAATCACGGTCATCGGCACTTCATTGATCATGCCCAAGTATTCAAAATCACTGTCGATTTTAAAAGGCATGGTGCGCAACAAATTGGGCATGGTCGCCATGGCAATGTGGTTGAGCATGATGGTGTAACCATCGGGTGCAGCTTTGGCTACCTTGTTGGCACCAATCGAGCTACCTGCGCCGAGTACGTTTTCAATAATGATGGTTGCATCGCCCAAAGGCTTGCGCATGGCTTCTGCCAAATCGCGAGCCACGCGGTCCGTTGGACCGCCGGCCACAAACGGCACAACCAGCGAGATCGGTTTAGAGGGATAGGTCTGGGCGTAGCCGACCAAAGAAAACAAAGCCGAAATGGCGCTTACAACGAATAGTTTTTTCATCAGAGATCTCCGAAATGTGAGGTGATCAGTCTATCGCTTTTAACCATACTTGAGTAATGCTCGTAACTACTTAGCCGTCCCTCGTGGGACGCACCCGCTAAAAAGCGGTTTATTGGTAACTTCGGGCATCTTCGATGACCTTCCCATCATTGGGGAGGCTCCCAGGTATACCCATTTCTACGCTCGCACGCAGCTTGGTTACATCGCGAACAGCCTCACTGATCCGCTGCGCCAACCCCTCGGGAGCGACAGCACTCTCTACCTTCAGGGTCATCACGTCGTTGGCCATTTCGCCACTCACCACCAAACGGGCACGCACCACTTCAGGGAAGCGTTTGACAATATCGTCCACCTGTTTGGGATGAACAAACATGCCCC
>SXSX01000021.1 GCA_005793295.1 Burkholderiales bacterium
ACCGGATGAAAGACATCATCATCACCGCTGGCGGAAAAAATATCACGCCCAGTGAACTTGAAAATGACTTGAAGTTTTCGCCTTACATTACCGACGCCGTGGTGATTGGTGACAAGCGGCCTTACCTTACCGTCATCGTGATGATTGACCACGAAAACGTAGAGAAATTTGCCCAGGACCAAGACGTTCCTTTCAGCAACTACGCCAGCTTGACCAAGGCCCCCGAAATTCAAGCCTTGATTCAAGGGGAACTTGAGCGAGTGAATAAAAAATTCGCCCGGGTTGAGCAAATTAAGAAATTTTTCTTGCTTGAAAATCAACTCACTGCGGAAGACGAAGAACTCACCCCCACCATGAAGCTCAAACGCAAATTGGTCGAGAAAAAATATGCGCCTCAAATCGAGGCCATGTACCATTAATCTTCAACGTCCCACCCCTTTAACCCCCCACCCTTCGATTGGAAAACACCATGCAACAAAGACTTTGGAACCCCAAAACGCTCTCGACTCTCTTGTTAAGTCTCTTTGCCTCGCTTGCAGTACAAGCGGTTGAGCAACAAGGCATTAGCAAAACCGAAATCGTAGTCGGTACGATTCAAGACTTGTCCGGACCTCTCGCTGGCTACGGTAAGCAAGCGCGTAACGGCATGCAACTGCGTATTGAAGAACTCAATGAGCAAGGCGGCGTCCATGGCCGGCGTATTAAGTTGCTGGTTGAAGACTCTGGCTACGATCCGAAAAAGGCCGTTCTTGCAGCCCAAAAACTGGTCAACCAAGACAAGATTTTTATCATGGCTGGTCATTTAGGCACAGCCCAAAACAATGCGGCTATGCCCATTCAGTTTGAAAAGAATGTCATCAACTTCATGCCGCTGACTGCAGCGCGGGAAATGTACGACGAACCCAACAAACTAAAATATGCGCTTCTGAGTTCGTACTATGACCAAATGCGTATTACCTTGCCCAAGATGGTCAAGGACAAAAATGCGAAAAAAGTCTGCATCATTTATCAAGACGATGAATTTGGACTAGAGGTTTTGCGCGGTGTAGAAGCCGGCCTGAAGACAGTGTCTATGGACCTCACAGAAAAAACATCGTTCAAACGCGGCTCTACCGATTTTTCTAGCCAAGTGGCCAAAATGAAAGCCTCGGCCTGTGACCTCGTCGTACTCGGAACCATCATTCGTGAAACCATTGGCACCGTGGCTGAGTCACGTAAAACGGGCTTCAACCCTGTGTTTTTTGCATCCGTGGCTGCTTATACCGACTTGATCCACAAATTGGGCGGCAAGGCGATGGATGGCATTTACGCCACCATGGCTGTGCAAAACCCTTACACCGACGAGGCGTCCCAGCCGATTCGTTTTTGGGCTAACAAATACAAAACCAAGTTCAATGAGGATCCCACCGTTTTCTCAGCATATGGTTACATCATGATCGATGTCTTCATCCAAGCAGCGCAAAAAGCTGGCGCGAACCTCACGACCGAGAGCTTTACCAAATCCATGAACAGCTTGACCGTTCCAAGCGATATTTTTGGCACCCCGAAACTCACTTTCACCAACACCCAGCGCTTGGGCAGTGAGTACTCCCGCCTGTCACAAATTCAGGACGGTAAGTGGAAACCCGTGGCTGACGGTAAATAAGTATTGGCGTTTTCCCGGGTATCCAAAGCACCCGGGGCAACGGATAATTTTTAGATCACTAGGAGACTTTCATGACTTTTAAGCTTTCTTTCGCAACCATCGCCTTGGCCGCATTGGCACTAACGGGTACCCAAGCCATCGCCCAGCAAGGTGTTTCCAAAAATGAGATTACGCTGGGTTCAATCCAAGATCTTTCAGGGCCCATAGCGGCATTTGGCAAACAATCGCGCTTAGGGATGATGCTGGCGGTTGACGAGATCAATGAGACCGGTGGCATCAACGGTCGCAAACTCAAACTCTTGGTCGAAGACTCTGCCTACGATCCTAAAAAAGCGGTGTTGGCAGCGCAGAAATTGGTTAACCAAGACAAGATTTTCATGATGATGGGCCACCTCGGAACCGCGCAGAATTTGGCCGCGATGCCGGTACAGTTCGAAAAGAACGTGATCAACTTCTTTCCGATCACCGCAGCCCGTGAAATGTATGAGCCATTTCACAAGCTCAAATACTCTTTTGCGGCTACTTACTTTGATCAAGTGCGTATCGCACTGCCCAATATGATCAAAGAAAAAGGCGCTAAGAAAATCTGCACGATTTACCAAGACGATGATTTCGGTCTAGAGGTACTTAAGGGTGGAGAAGCAGCGCTCAAGACCTTGAATATGGATTTCACAGAACGCACCTCCTACAAACGGGGCGCCACTGACTTCTCTTCCCAGGTGTCCAAAATGCAATCGAGTGGTTGCGATTTGGTGGTCTTGGGGACCATCATCCGTGAAACCATTGGCACCATCGGGACCGCCCGCAAACTTGGCTTTAACCCCACCTTTTTGGGTACAAGTGCGGCATATACCGATTTGATTCACAAAATTGGGGGCAAAGCGATGGATGGGCTGTACGCAACGATGACGGTACAAAACCCCTACACCGAAGAAACCAGCCAGCCGATTCGTTTTTGGGCCAACAAGTACAAAACCAAGTTCAATGAAGACCCCACGGTCTTTTCTGTTTACGGCTACACCATCATCAATACTTTCGCCAATGCGGCGAACAAAGCAGGTAAAAACCTAACAACGGAGAGTTTCATTAAAGTCATGGACACCCTGACCATCGAACCCGATATTTTTGGTTCTGCTAAAGCGACTTTTAGCCCGACCAAACGTTTGGGAAGCGATGCGTCTCGGCTCTCGCAAATCCAAAATGGCCAATGGAAACCCGTCTCGGGTTACATCAGCGGCAGCGCTGTTAAATAAGCCGACAAGCCCATTAAAAAGCCGTTCAGCGTAGCTGAACGGCTTTTTTCATGGGGTTTTTAATCCTAATCTCCCATCTGGGTCGCAGGGACGCTACATTTAAGCGATGGGAAATTCACTTCCACCTTTTTCAAAACCTGCTTCCAAAACGAATGCGGCGGCGGCGGGCTTTGCGGGGCTGACTGCCAAGCTCGACTACTTGAGCGTCAGCGAAGTTGCGCAAGTGCGTCTGGCCTACCGTTTTTCAGATGAAGCCCATTTGGGCCAACTGCGCAGCAGCGGTGAGCCCTACATCACCCACCCGATTGCGGTTGCGGCCCAATGTGCAGAATGGAAACTTGACGCACAAGCCTTGATGGCAGCTTTGTTACACGATGCGATAGAAGACTGTGGCATTAGCAAAGCGGAAATTATTGAGCGTTTTGGTTCTCCCGTGGCTGAAATGGTAGACGGACTGACCAAACTCGACAAATTGCACTTCACCACCCGGGAAGAAAACCAAGCCGAGTCGTTCCGAAAAATGCTTTTGGCGATGGCCCGCGACGTTCGCATCATCCTCATCAAATTGGCTGACCGCTCCCACAATATGCGCACTATGGGCGATATGCCACGCGCCAAGTGGGGCCGCATTGCCCAAGAAACGCTCGATATTTATGCGCCGATTGCACACCGCTTGGGGTTGAACCAAACCTACCGCGAGCTTCAAGATTTAGCTTTTCAGCATTTACTCCCCTGGCGTTACAGCATCCTCTCCAAAGCCGTTACCAAAGCCCGTAGCCGCCGCCGCGATTTATTGCAAAAAGTTCAGAAAGAACTTGAGAGCACGTTTGCAGCTGCTGCGATGCCCGTTCGGATCGCTGGCCGCGAAAAATCGCTGTATTCGATTTACCGTAAGATGAGTGACAAGCATTTGAGCTTTGCCCAAGTGACCGACATTTATGGCTTCAGGGTCTTGGTTACAAGTACCACCGATTGCTATACCGCTTTAGGCATCTTGCACCAGTTGTACAAGCCGGTTCCGGGGAAATTCAAAGACCATATCGCCATCGCCAAGGTCAACGGTTACCAGTCTTTACACACCACACTGGTTGGACCCTCGGGTATCAGTGTGGAGTTTCAGATGCGCACCGAAGCCATGCATATGGTGGCCGAGTCGGGGGTAGCTGCGCACTGGCTATACAAGGTCAACAACCCCCAAGACACCGCGCACGACCGTTTAGGAACACAGTGGCTGCAATCACTGCTTGATATTCAAGACGAAACCCGCGATGCGGCTGAATTTTGGGACCATGTGAAGGTGGATTTATTTCCCGATGCGGTCTATGTTTTTACCCCCAAGAGTCAAATCATGGCGATGCCTCGGGGCGCTACTGTCGTTGACTTCGCCTACGCTATACACACCAATGTGGGTGACCGAACGGTGGCTGCTCGTATCAATGGCGAACAAGTCCCTTTGCGAACTGAATTGAAAAATGGCGACGTTGTGGACGTGGTCACCGCGTCAGTGTCTGCCCCCAATCCAGCATGGTTAAGTTTTGTTCGAACCGGGCGGGCACGTTCCAAAATTCGCCACCATCTCAAAACCATGGAACACACCGAGTCCGAGGCTTTGGGCCAAAAACTGTTATCCCAAGCCCTGCGGGCTGAAGGCATTGAGCATTTCCCGCAAGCACCGGAGTACAACCCCATTTGGGACAAACTACTGCGCTTTACCGGAAGCAAAACGCGCCAAGAATTACTGACCGATATCGGTTTGGGTAAACGCATTTCAAACATCGTCGCCAAGCGCTTGGTACTTTTATTAGCAGACATGGGCCAGCGCCCCGATGCCGTATTACTCACACAACAGCGATTTTCTGCGTCCGATGCGCACGGCATGGGGGCCATTACCTTAGATGGAAGTGAAAATGCATCGGTCAAATTTGCCACCTGCTGTCGCCCTATTCCTGGTGACGAGGTGGTGGGCTACCTGGGGCGTGGCGAAGGGCTTGCCGTTCATGCAACCCACTGCGCGATTGCTAAAAAACTCCTGCACAAAGACCGCGAACGGTTTATGGGCGTGGAGTGGTCCGACGAACCCACCCGACATTTTGAGGTGGACCTCACCGTCACTGTCAACAATGCCCGCGGCACCATGGCCAAAGTAGCCTCGGTACTCGCCGCGGCGGAGGCCGATATTGTTCACATCCACAGCGGCGAAGACGGTGCACGAGAAACCAAAGATTTTTATTTTGTAATTGCGGTACGTGACCGCGCCCACTTGGATACGATCGTAGCCAAGCTGCGCCGCACCTCGGTCGTGATCCGCGCTGATCGCAGCAAAAATTCAGTGACTCACGCCATTACTTCGCCTTGATGATTGCCTTGGGTTGCGGGTATCGCACCTTGATCACTTCAATCGCAGCGATGCGCTCTGGCATCACCAACTTCAACTCGTCGCCCTCTCGAGCCTTC
Source organism: Burkholderiales bacterium (assembly GCA_005793295.1). Classification (GTDB taxonomy): domain Bacteria; phylum Pseudomonadota; class Gammaproteobacteria; order Burkholderiales; family Burkholderiaceae_C; genus Allorhodoferax. The sequence goes on from SXSX01000021.1 coordinate 5,353, forward strand.
AACAAGGTTCGCGCAATCGGAGATATCCAACTGACCTCGCCCAAAGCGCTGTTGGCTTCGTCTATGCCGGTGATGGTGACAGTGCGCTCGGCCCCCACATCATCGACATAGGTCACGGTCGCACCAAAAAATATTTGGTCATTGCCAAAGTGAACACTGGGTTCAGTGATTTCGGCAATTTCTAATCGTTGGGTTAGAAAACGAATACGCCGGTCAATTTCTCGCAGGCGTTTTTTTCCATACAAGTAGTCGCCATTTTCTGATCGGTCGCCGTTACTGGCAGCCCAGTGAACAATCTCCACTACCTTGGGCCGCTCATCATCCATCAAAGATAACAGTTCAGAGCGCAACGTGGCATAGCCCTGCGGCGTGATGTAGTTTTTACCGCCTACGGGAATAGCTGGCAACTGCAAATCATCGTCGCCGTTGTCCTCATCATTTTCTTTGGTGAATGCTTTGCTCATCGCTGTTTACTGCGCTCCTACCACCACAGTGACCATCTTTTGCGGCTGCAAGCTCCGCCCTAAGGCAGCGCGAATTTCATCGAGCGTGACAGCCTCCAACTGCGCCGTCCATCGGTCCAAATAATCCAAGGGCAAGTCGTTCCAAGCGATATTGGCGACGTTATCAAGTACCTTGCGGTTGCTATCGATGCGCAATGAAAAACCACCCACTAAATTATTTTTAGCAGCCTCTAGTTCGGCAGGCGTTGGGCCATCGGTCACAAAACGCTGCAGCACCTCCCGCACCAGATCAATGGCCTGCTGCGCTTGGTCGGGCCGGGTCTGCAAGCCGATGGTGAAAGCACCCGCATGCAGGGCCGGTGAAAACCCGCTCGAGACGCCGTAGGTCAGGCCGCGTTTCTCACGCACCTCTTCAGTTAAGCGCGAAGAGAATCCGCCGCCGCCCAAAATATGGTTTGCCACCAACAAGGCAAAAAAGTCAGGCGACTTGCGGGTGATTCCAGGCTGGCCGATCAAGACATGGGCTTGCGCCGAATCAAAGGCGATACGTTTTTCTACGCCTGCAGCCAAGGGTTCGACCTCTGCAACAGCGGGCTGGGGTTTGCAGGGTTGCGGGCGAATGCGTGACAACAAGGTGGTGACCAAAGCATCGGCCTGCGCACGGTTGAGCGCGCCCACGATGCTTACGCGGGCATCACAGGCACGAACCGCTTGGGCGTGCAGCGCCTGCATGTCTGCGCTTTGAATTGCGTTGAGGTGGTCTGCGGTTTGAATCCGGCCGTAGGGATGGGCTCCATAAACCGCAGGGGCAAAGGCGTTCCACGCCAAGGTCGCAGGCCGGGTCTGGGCTTCTTTGAGACTTGCCAACAACTTAGGGCGATCGCGCAGCCATAATTTTTCAGGGAACGCCGGCTCGCCTATTTGGCGCGCTGCCAAGAGCGCTGCCGGCCCCAGCACATCGGGATAACTCAAGCTACGCAAGCTAAAACTCAGGCGGTCGCTGCTGGCGCTTGCGCTCATCGATGCGCCCAAATCTGCCCATGCGCTGCTGAGTGCGTTTTCATCGAGGGCGGGTCGTCCTTCAAAGGCTTTGACACCATCGCTGGTTGCTGAGGCCATAGTCTGGGCCAAGCCGGTTTTGTCCTTGGGGATACGGCGTTCTCCCGCATCAAAGTCAATTTGGACATCGACCATGGGAATGCCTGGACTCTCAACCCAGTACACATTGGCGCCGAAGGCATGCGTCCATTGGGTAATCGCGATCCCCGCACGGGCCTGCGCAGAAAGCAACAAAGCACAAACCACCCAGACCCATGAACGCGGTGTCATACAAACATATTTCACCGCATTCCCCTCAATGGCGCGCGCCGCTTAATGCGGCGCGGGGTTTACGTTGCAGCTCGCCCTTAGCAAGGGCTTGGGGTGATAGCGTTGCCACGGTTAAGGCGTCATCTCCAAAATAACGCGCTGCCACGGCCTGAACCTGTGCCGGTTTGACAGCACGCAAGCGATTCAACCACAAGGAATCAAACGCCAAAGGCAAACCGGTCGCCCAATGCACTCCCAAAATTCGGGCTTGGTTAAAGACGCTATCGCGCTTAAACACTTCACCGGCCGACCACTGGTTAATGACCCGCTTGAGTTCTTGTTCGCTCACTCCTTCTTCCGCAACGCGTTTCACTTGCGCCCGCAGCGCCGCTTCTAGGGCCGCGCTGGTCTTGCCGCTGGCTGGAACTCCCGTCAGCATGAAAGCCACCGGGCCGCGCGCGGTCGCACCAAAATAGGCGGAAGCGCTGTCGGCCACATGGTCTGCGGGCTGGGTCAAGGCCTTATCCAATCGTGCGCCTTGGTAACCATCTAACACCGCCGCTAACAACGTCAGCGCCAAAGCATCTTGCGACTCTGCATCCCACTCTATTTGCGACACTGCCGAAGGCGTCGCGCCGGGAACCTTGAATGCCAGCGCTACATAAGCCTGCTCCGCAGGGGCTTTGAAATCAATACGGCGCAGGCCGTTTTGCGGGGGTTCTGCGCGTGGCTTGCGCACAGGAGGCTGCGCACCTTGGATACCGCCATACCATTTCTCAGCCAACGCACGAACCACTTGCGGCTCCACATCACCGGCCACAACCACGGCCGCGTTGGCAGGCACATACCAGCGACGGTAAAAAGCGCGGGCGTCTTCGGGCTGCATCGCCTCTAAGTCGCTCATCCAACCCACAATCGGACGACGGTAAGGTGACGCTTGGTAAGTCATTGCGTTCAAAGCCTCAAACAGTCGGGCACGGGGGTTGTCTTCGGTGCGCAAACGGCGCTCTTCTTTGACCACCTCTAACTCTTTGCGAAAGTCGTCATCGCTCCACTGGTTGTTGGCAAAACGGTCAGCTTCCAACGCCATCACATCGGCCAAACGGTCGGCCGGAATTTGTTGGAAATACCCGGTGTAGTCCTTACTGGTGAAAGCGTTCTCACGCCCACCCAAAGCCGCCACGCGGCGAGAAAAATCACCGGCCTTGACGCTCGGCGTTCCTTTAAAAAGCATGTGTTCCAACACATGAGCCACGCCCGACATGCCATCAACCTCGTCCATCGAACCCACCCGCACCCACAGCATGTGAACCGCCGTGGGCGCACGGTGATCGGGCTTGACGATCAGCGTCATTCCGTTGGAAAGTGTGAACTGTTCGATCGCTTCTGGCTCAGCGTTGGCGACAGGAATCACCATGAACAAAGTAATTCCCCAGCGTAAAAAATAAAGTGCGGTGTGTTTCATAGAATGCTGCATTCTAAGAACGCACGCCATGTTCAGCTTTTTCAAAAAAAAATCACCCTCTTTCCCTTCCGCCGATGACCTACCCACGGCCAGCAACGCGTCGGACAAAGCACCGAATACAAGTGGCCGTCAAGGCTGGCTGGCCAAACTCAAAAATGGGCTCGGAAAAACTGCCGCCAGTATTTCCCACGTTTTTGGTGGTTCGCGCATTGACGAGGCCTTGTTTGAAGACCTCGAAAGCGCCTTGCTCATGGCCGATGCCGGCGTGGCAGCGACTGACTTTTTAATCCAATCCCTGCGCCGCCAAGCCAAAGAAAGCAAAGCGGAAACCCCAGCGCAACTCAAAGCGCTGTTGGTGGACTGCCTCAGTGACTTACTGGCTCCGCTGGAAAAGTCCCTGACCATTGGCGCGCAGCAACCCACTGTCATCATGGTTGCAGGCGTCAATGGAGCCGGTAAAACCACCTCCATTGGCAAACTCACCCACCGACTCGCCGACAGTGGCGCCAGCGTTTTGCTAGCCGCTGCCGACACCTTTCGAGCTGCCGCGCGCGAGCAATTGGCCGTGTGGGCGGACCGCAACACGGTGGAGATCGTTAGCCAAGAAAGCGGCGACCCAGCGGCTGTCAGTTACGACGCGGTATGCGCTGGAAAAGCACGCGGCAAAGACGTGGTGCTGATCGATACGGCAGGACGGCTGCCAACGCAAATCCACCTGATGGAAGAATTAAAAAAAATCAAACGCGTGGTGCAAAAAGCGGGTGATGCTTCCGGCTTGGGCGCCTGCCCTCACGAAGTGTTGTTGGTCATTGACGGCAACACCGGCCAAAACGCCTTAGCGCAGGTTCGCGCCTTTGACGATGCCTTGGGCCTGACCGGCCTCATCATCACCAAACTCGACGGCACGGCCAAAGGCGGCGTGTTAGCCGCCATTGCCCGCGACCGGCCTATCCCCGTGTACTTTATTGGTGTGGGCGAACAACTCGAAGAATTAGAAACCTTTCATGCCCGTGAATTCGCCCAAGCCCTTCTTCATTAATCGCCGAAATGCGCTCGGTGCACTGAGCCTCGGCAGTCTGTCGCTTTTTGCACCCTGGCGCAGTGCAGGGGCGACCCCTGCAGCGTGGCGACAGATCGAAGCCCAAGCCCGCGGACAAACCGTGTACTTCAACGCGTGGGGCGGCGCACCCACCATCAACGCCTTCATTCAATGGGCCAGCGCAGAGGTTAAAGCGCAGTTCGGGGTAACGGTAAAACACGTCAAAATTGCCGACGCAGCAGATATGGTCAAACGCGTGCGCAATGAAAAATCCGCAGGCAAAACCGATGGCACGGTCGATCTGGTGTGGATCAATGGTGAGAATTTTTTAACCATGAAACGCGAAAACTTGTTGTTTGGTCCGTTTGCCGAGCAGTTGCCGTCCTACGCCTGGGTGGACACGCAAGGCAAACCCACCACGCGGATTGATTTTTCTGAGCCGGTCGATGGCATGGAAGCCCCTTGGGGCATGGCGCAACTCACTTTCATGACCGACAGCAATCGCACCGCCCAGCCCCCGCGAAGCACCGCGGAGCTCCTGGCCTTTGCCGCCAAACACCCGGGGCGCATCAGCTACCCGCGCCCGCCCGATTTTCACGGCACCACGTTTTTGAAACAACTCTTGCTCGACCTCAACAGCGGCACCGATCGCGCAGCGCTGTACCAAAGCGTGACACCGCAAGCCTTTGAAAAAAGCACCGCCGTCTTGTGGCGAACGCTGGACGCGCTTCACCCGTCTCTGTGGCGCGGTGGCAAACACTTTCCCCATACCGCTGCAGCACTACGCCAAATGTTCTCCGATGGAGAGTTGATTTTGGCGATGACCTTCAACCCCAATGAAGCGGCCAATGAAATTGCAGCCAAACGCCTGGCCCCGAGCACCCTCAGTTACCAATTCACCAGCGGTACGGTGGGTAACACCCACTTCCTCGCCATCCCGTTTAACAGCCGCGCCGCCCAAGGCGCCCAAGTCTTTGCCAACTTTTTACTCAGCCCTGCGGCCCAAGCCAAAAAGGCCGATATTGCGGTCTGGGGCGACCCCACGGTCTTGGCTGTCGATCGCTTGCCTGCGGCACAGCGGGCCTTTTTTTCAGCGCAAGCGTTGCTAGGCCAAGTGCGCCAGAGCGCACCCACTTTGCCTGAGCCCCACGGCTCGTGGGTGGAACCGCTGGAGAAGGAATGGACTCTCCGTTACGGTGGTTAAACTTTTTTTCGTCTTGTTGCCATGCTGACCCTTGGAATTGACTTTGGTACGTCTAATTCGGCGGCTGCGGTCATCGACGACAGCGGGACCTTGCGCGTCATCCCGCTAAGCGCTTCGCGTTATGAAATGCCGACGGCGGTTTTTTTTGATGCAGAAACCCACCACGTTCTGTATGGTGAAGACGCCATGCAGGCGTATTTAAGCGGCCACGAAGGGCGCTTGTTACGCTCGCTCAAAAGCTTGCTTGGCAGCGCGTTGATGGACGAATACACCCAAGTCGACGGACGCGCGCTGCGCTTTTTTGACATCGTGGTGCTCTTTTTCAAAGAACTCAAACGCCGCTGCGAAGCCCATGTCGGCGAGCCTTTGCCGCGCGTCGTCATCGGTCGCCCGGTGCACTTTGTGGATGACGACCCTGAGCGCGACGCTTTGGCGCAAACCACCTTAAGCCGCGCAGCGCTGGAAGCGGGCTTTAGCGACATCCGCTTTCAGTTAGAGCCCATTGCTGCGGCGTTGGACTATGAGCAACAGCTCGAAAAAGAAACCACTGCCTTGGTCGTGGACATTGGCGGGGGCACATCCGACTTCACCACCATTCGCCTGAACAAACAACGCAGCGCATTGGCGGACCGCAGTGCTGACGTGTTGGCCAGCACCGGGGTGCACATTGGCGGCACGGACTTTGACCGCCTGCTTGACCTTGCAACCGTCATGCCCCTACTGGGCTACAAACACATTGGCACCGGCGCTCGCCCGATACCCAACAGTGTGTTCTTTGACCTCAGCACCTGGCACTTTATTCACCGGGCCTACACCCGCAAAGCCCTGCACTTTGCCAGCGAGCTTTGGACTGACTTTTCTGACCAGGCCTTTCACAAACGCCTCATGCAAGCGCTGCAGGAGCAACACGGCCACCGCATGCTCTCAAGCGTGGAGGCTGCCAAAATTGCCTGCTCCCTCTCTGGAAATCCCACAGCGGTTGATTTGCATTTTTTAGAAACCCGTCTCGCCCCGACGCTTGACGCGTTGGTGATGCAAGAGGCTTTGCAACAAGCCATCGCGCAGGTGGTGGAGTGTGCCTTAGCGTGTGTCAAAGCCTCCGGTTTAGACCGCGTCGATGTGGTGTACCTGACCGGCGGCTCATCGGCGCTGCGCCCTTTGGTACACGCACTACAAACCGCAATGCCCCAAGCCCACTTGGTACAAGGCAATCCTTTTGGAGGCGTGGCTGCAGGCTTGGCGGTGGTGGGGGCGGCGAGGGCGTAAGTCATTTGCTGAGTAACTCTACGTAAGCGTGGTAGCTGAACGTTCTATTTTTTCTTTTTCCAGTTAATTCCTTCACAATCCCCAAATCCTCCAGCATTTTTACCGCCGCATTAGCCGTAGGGAACGTGGTCTCCAAAACAACCCGTACACGTTCAACGGTGAAGTGAGGCATGGTTGGCAGCAGTTCAAATAAACGGTAGCTGGCAGGGTTCGACTTAGGATTTGCTAACAACCGCCGTCTGTCACTGGCAACCAAACTCGCAAGAGAAACGATCGCTTTTTCTGATTCTCCAGCTGCCATTTCAACACCCTCTAGAAAAAATCGTACCCAGCCTTCCCAGTCGCCATCCGTTCGAATAGCTGATAGGCGACGGTAGTATTCCATCTGGTGCTGTTTGAGATAGCCGCTTAAATACATCAGGGGTTCAGGCAATAAATTCCAATGTTCCATTAACGCTGCAATTAACAAACGTCCAATCCGTCCGTTACCGTCTAAAAATGGATGAATCGTTTCAAACTGAGCGTGGATCAATGCAATCTTTACAAGGGAAGGTAGATTGGATTGGGTGCCGTGAATAAAACGCTCTAGTGCAGCTAATAATGAAGGTACTTTATCGGCCGGTGGAGGCACAAAGACCGCATTCCCGGGGCGTGTGCCTCCAATCCAATTTTGTGAACGTCGCAATTCACCCGGTTGCTTACCTGCACCTCTTACGCCGTCTAGCAAGAGACGGTGTGCGTCACACCACAGCCTCACACTCAGTGGCAAGCCAAGTGGGTCTCGTACATTATTTTGCACATGTCGAAATGCTTGCAAGTAATTGGTGACCTCCTCTACATCCGCTGAATTACTCACCACCTAACCGGCCTCGTTGTCAAATAAATCAACCAAAGTAGCCTGTGTGCCTTCGATCTGCGACGTCAACAAAGCTTCTTTTCGGATCGCACTGTAAAGCCACCAATCGACCGAAGGAACCAAACCCGCGACGGCAGAAAGCCGATTCAGGGCCATCACTGCGGCAGCCTGACTCTCGACCAAA